>JAIXYA010000174.1 GCA_027490485.1 Comamonadaceae bacterium | reverse complement strand
GGCACCTTGCCGGTGAAATGCGTGGTCATCATGATCATGCGCGCCACCCAAAAGAAGATGATGTCGTAGCCGGTCACCAAAACGCTGGAGGGCAGGTACAAATCTTGGTCTTGGGCGTTCAAAGTGCTGAAGGGCACCAGTGCGCTGGAGTACCAGGTGTCCAGCACATCGGGGTCGCGGGTGAGTGTTTTGCCAGGGGCTTGCGCCTGCGCGGCAGCTTCATCGTGCGCCACATAGACCTGACCCTCTTCGTCGTACCAAGCGGGAATTTGGTGGCCCCACCAGAGTTGGCGGCTGATGCACCAGTCGGTGATGTTGTTCATCCACTGGTTGTAGGTGTTGACCCAGTTCTCGGGGACAAACGTCACTTCGCCAGTGTGTACTGCGTCTATGGCTTTTTGCGCAATGCTTTTGCCGGTGGGGTCTTGCGCACTGACCTTGTTCATGGCGACAAACCACTGGTCAGTCAGCATGGGTTCCACCACTTGGCCGGTACGAGCGCAAATCGGCAGCATCATTTTGTGGGGCTTGATCTCCAGCAACAAACCCTGTGCTTCCAAATCGCGGTTCACCGCTTTGCGCGCTGCGAAACGGTCCATGCCTTGGTAAGCGATGGGGCCGTTCTCGTTGACCTTGGCATCCAAAGTAAAGATGGTGCTCAACGGCAGGTCATGGGGTTGCGCACATGCATAGTCCTTGAAGTCGTGGGCGCCGGTGATCTTCACGCAGCCCGACCCAAATTCGCGGTCGACAAAGTCGTCGGCAATGATGGGGATTTTGCGGTCGCACAGAGGCAGGTCCACCATCTGACCCACCAAATGTTTGTAGCGTTCGTCCTCGGGGTGCACTGCCAATGCGCCATCGGCCATCATGGTTTCGGGGCGGGTGGGGGCGATGGTCATGCCTTTTTGCATCACGCCATCTATCAGTTGCGGCCCTTGGGCAAAGGGGTAGCAGATGTAGTGCATGTGGCCATCAGATTCGGTGGCTTCCACCTCCAAATCAGACACCGCGCTCATCAGCACCGGGTCCCAATTGACCAAGCGTTTGCCGCGGTAAATCAAACCTTGTTGGTAGAGCTTGACGAAGGTGTCTGTGACCACCGGCGACAACTTGTCGTCCATGGTGAAGTACTCGCGGCTCCAGTCCACGCTGTCACCCATGCGGCGCATTTGTTGGGTGATGGTGTTGCCCGATTGCTCTTTCCACTCCCACACCTTGGCGATGAAGTTTTTGCGAGCCACATCGGGCGTGGGACCCATGTCGTGGCGGCTGATGCCCTGGGCTTGCAGTTGACGCTCCACCACGATTTGCGTGGCGATGCCCGCATGGTCCGTACCCGGTATCCACACCGTGTTGCAGCCCTTCATGCGGTGGTAACGCGTCAAGCTGTCCATGATGGTTTGGTTGAACGCATGGCCCATGTGCAGGGTGCCTGTCACATTGGGGGGCGGCAGTTGAATGGCAAACGACGCTTGGTCGGCTTGCGGCTCGCCGGTGCCACGAAACCCTGCTTTGCCATAGCCGCGTTTTTCCCATTCAGGGCCCCAGTGGGCCTCTAAGGCTGCGGGTTCAAAGGATTTGGACAGGCTGTCTAAGCCGGGTTGCGCGGGGGCGTTGCTCATAGGGGTGCTGGTGTGACACGCTGGTCTTTAAGCGTGTTATTGCAAATAAAAAAAGAAGATTTTAACGGCGCGAAAACCGTGGAACGCTTTGATGGGTTCAGGCAGTTTCTGCGGCAATTTGGCGCAGTGCGCTCGCAAACACCGCAGCCGGTTGCCCGCCAGAAATCAGGTGCTTGTCATTGATGATGACAGCGGGCACAGAGTGAATGCCTGCGCTGGTGTAAAAGTTCTCTTTGGCCCGAACCTCTTCGGCATAGGTGTCGCTTTCCAAAATGGCACGCGCAGTTTCAACATCCATCCCCAAGATTTGCACAATGTTCAGCAACACCTCGTGCGATTCAATGACTTCGCCCTTACCTTGGTAGGCTAGTAAAAAAGCTTTTTTCAAGCGAAGTTGATCACCCTCTTGCCCTTCAACTTCGGCCCAATGCAGCAAGCGATGCGCATCAAAGGTGTTGAAGATGCGGCCACGTCCCGTGGGATGAAACGCAAAGCCAACTTCGGTCCCACGTGCTTTGATGTTTTGGTACATCTGAGCCTGCTGCTCTGCACTTGAGCCGTATTTTTTACCCAGATGCTCTACCAAGTCCTCACCACCTTCAGGCATGTGCGGGTTGAGTTCAAAGGGTTGGAAGTGCAGTTCTGCCTTTACTTCGTCTTTCAATTCGTGCAATGCTTGTTCCAAAGCGCCCAAACCAACGGCGCACCAAGGGCAGGCAATATCGGACACGAAATCAATTTTCATTGCGGTGGTCATACTGTTCTCCCAAGGGCATAGGCTTTGGCCACACTTTGCACCAAATGCCCATTCAGTGCTTGGCCACGAGCGACCAAATACGCGTCGGGTCTTAGCAAGACCCATTTGGCGTTCGCATCGCCACAGGCTTGTTGCAAGCGTCCATCGGTGTCAGTCACGTTTTCAGCCGCTTGCGCTTTTTGTCCTTTGCCAATAACTTGCACCCCCCGTACACGCTCAGTTTGACTGAGTTGACGCATGTGCTTGAGTTCTTGGGGCGTGATGTGGCCAAAGATCAGCAAGAGCAAATGGCTGTCAGCCCATACCAGCAAATCGCCCAAGCAGCCTGCTTGTTTAGGGGTGAATTGCAAGCCGACGTTTTGCACCATAAAGCCACCCTCGGCTTGGCACACAGAAGAGGCGTTGTAGCGGTTGGCCTCGGCCATGCGGCCGGTGTTGATGAGGGGTCGTGCAAACCCATGCCGCTTGGCCAAGCCGATGGTGGCACGGCGAAACAGCCGCTCGATGCCCTCAGGGGCTCGCAAATAACGCGCCGTGCGGTTGGTGACTTGTACATTGCGTCGCGCAGCTTGCAAGCGTTCTTGGTGGTAGCTTTCTAACAAAACTGCAGGCGCTTGTTGGCGCACCACTGCCGCCAGTTTCCAAGCCAAATTGTCGGCATCTGCAATACCGGTGTTGCCGCCCCTAGCGCCAAAAGGGCTGACCACTTTGGCGGTGTCGCCCAAGAAAAACACATGTCCGTGGCGAAGCGAATGTAGGCATTGCGATTTATAAGCATAGGGCCCCACCCAAACCAGTTCGCATTCCACATCAGGGCCGAACTGCTTGGCCAAGCGTTCACGAACCACGTCTTCGCGGCTGACATAGGCGGGGTCAGCGTCGGGTGCCATTTGGTAATCGATGCGCCACACATCGTCGCCCATCAGGTGTTGCCACACTGCACGGTTGTCATTGAACGGCGCTTCAATCCATGTATGACGCTCAGTGGGCGGCCGGTGTTTGAAGCGCACATCGGCAATACACCAACGGTCGTCACCCCGTTTGCTGTCCATGGTGGCGCCCACCCATGCATGAAAAGGGGTGTGTGAACCACTGGCGTCAATCACATGGTCGGATGAGATTTGGTAGTCACCTTCGGGGGTGCTTACGCTGAGTAAAGCACAGGCTTGGGTCTGTTCAAAGGAGGTGACCTTGGAGGACCAGCGTAAATCGATAGACGCGCCTTGGCGGTTGAGTTCTTGTATGCGCTCCACCAAATACATCTCTATATAAAACTGCTGGATATTGGTGAAGGGTGGTTGTTGGCTGAAAGAAAACTGGCTTTTTTGACGCAAGTCAAAAGAGAACACCTCGTCGTTGCCAGCGAAGGTTCGGCCTACTTGCCAAGCAATGCCTTTGGCGGCAATGCGTTCATAAATGCCCAGTCGTTGAAAAATCTCCAACGACTGTTGGGTGTAGCAAATGCCTCTGGAGGACGCGCCTTTGACGCCCACGGTATTGTCTTCATCCAAAAGTACCGCAGGGATGCGCAACTGCGCCAATCGGCAAGCCAATGTCAGGCCAGTTAAGCCGCCGCCCACAATCACCACAGCGTGGTGATGACGCTTTCCCTCGCGCAGTTCTGGCGGGGCGCAGAACGGGTACTCGGGCAGGGCGTAACCGTTGGCGGGCAAATCAGGCATTGGGTTCACGATCGAGGCGGCGTCTTTGCTTCTCTTCGTTCCACGCTTGTAATTGCGTATGCACATCCAAGCTTTCGTGGTGCATTTGGTTTTTATCAGCCAATTGAGCGGCTAACTCTAGGCGTATGCCATTGGGGTCAAAGAAATAAATGCTTTTGAAAATCCGATGGTCTGTGACACCCAGCACTTCCACGCCATGTGCCTCGAGGCGCTTTTTCATCACCTCTAAGTCATCGATGCTACTGACATTGAAAGCGATGTGGTTGACCCAGGCGGGTGTGTTTGGGGAAGGCTCGCAAGCGATGTCGTCACCCAAGTCGAAGAAGGCAATGAATGAACCGTCTTGCAATTGAAAAAAGAAATGGGTGTAAGGGCAGTACTCTCCGGTGCTGGGCACATGGTCATTTTTGATGACGTGGTAGAGCGGCAAACCCAAAATATCTTCGTAAAAATGACGGGTTTCTTCAGCATCCCTTGCCCTGTAAGCATAGTGGTGCAAGCCATGTACTTTGGCAGCCGGTGGCAGGTTGTGTGTGTCCATTGTGGTTGCTGGTCCTGTGTGTCTCGGTCAGTTTACTTGACTGCCACGGCCTTCGGCCTCGCAGTGACGAGAATGCCATTGCAACCTACAACCGTCATTGCGAACTAAGTGAAGCAATCTTTTCAACATTTATAAGGGTAATTGAGTTTTAATAGTAATGTTCAATAATGCGGATTGAAACATCCGATTGGACATTTCAAGGTTGCAAGCTAATCTTGCGAGTCTTTGATCATTAAATCAAAGCATTTTCATCAACCCAAGGAGATTTCTCATGGCAGCACTCAAAGGCTCCAAAACGGAAGAAAACCTGAAAGCCGCCTTCGCAGGCGAGTCACAGGCCAACCGCCGTTACCTGTATTTCGCGAACAAGGCCGACATTGAAGGCCAAAACGATGTGGCAGCGCTGTTCCGTTCGACCGCCGAAGGCGAGACCGGTCACGCCCACGGTCACCTCGAGTGGCTTGAGCAGTGCGGCGACCCCGCCACTGGCCTGCCCATTGGTGCTACCCGTGACAACCTGAAAGCTGCAGTGGCAGGCGAAACCCATGAGTACACCGACATGTACCCTGGCATGGCCAAAACCGCACGCGACGAAGGCCACGACGAAATCGCCGATTGGTTTGAAACCCTGGCCAAGGCTGAGCGTTCACACGCCAACCGTTACGCCAAAGCATTGGCTGAATTGGTCGATTGATCTTTTCTCAGCATTGAGGGTAGGGCGTTGCTTTTTCAGCAGCGCCCCTCTCTGAGTTCTGACTTGTCTTGAGAAGCATTCTTTCTCATTCCCCACATTTTTTGAGGAATACACCATGGCCCGCGAAGGCAGCTTGGAAGCCCCCACACGCCACCCGCTCGATTGGCTCAACCCCGAGTTCTATAACGAAGAAGCCTGTCTCACCGAAATGGAGCGCATCTTCGACATTTGCCATGGCTGTCGCCGTTGTGTGAGCCTGTGCGGATCTTTCCCCACCTTGTTCGATTTGGTGGACGAAAGCCCCACCATGGAAATGGATGGCGTGGACAAAAAAGACTACTGGAAAGTGGTCGATCAATGCTATTTGTGTGATCTGTGCTACCTGACAAAATGCCCTTATGTGCCACCGCATGAATGGAACCTGGACTTCCCGCACACCATGCTGCGGGCCAAGGCCATCAAGTTCCAAAAGGGTGAGGTCACCACGGGTGAAAAATTGCTGGCCTCCACCGATGTGCATGGCCAGTTTGCCGGCATTCCCATCGTGGTTCAAGCGGTCAATGCGATCAACAAAACTAAAGCGGCACGTTCGGTGATGGAGTCGGCTTTGGGTGTGGACAAAGACGCATGGTTGCCCGAATTGGCCACCACCAAATTCCGCAGCCAGGCACCCAAGGCCAAAACCAGCAAAGTGGTGAATGGCGAAAAAACACCGGGCAAGGTGGTGATTTATTCCACTTGCTACGTCAACTACAACGAGCCTGGCATTGGCATGGATTTGCTCAAAATCCTCGACCACAATGACATCCCTTATGAGTTGGTTTCCAAAGAAAAATGCTGTGGCATGCCCAAGCTTGAGTTGGGTGATTTGAAGTCCGTGGATGAGAACAAGCAAATCAACATACCCATCCTCGCCAAATATGCGCGTGAGGGTTACGCCATTTTGAGCGCCGTGCCTTCTTGCACCTTGATGTTCAAGCAAGAGTTGCCGCTCATGTACCCCAATGATGCCGAGACGCAATTGGTCAAAGAACACATGTGGGACCCGTTTGAATACCTGATGGCACGCAAGCGCGATGGCTTGCTGAAAACCGAGTTCCCTGAAAGCCTGGGCAACATCAGCTACCAAATTCCTTGCCACGGTCGGGTGCAAAACATCGGCAAGAAAACCGAAGAAATGCTCAAGATGATTCCCGACACCACCATCAACACCATCGAGCGTTGTTCTGGGCATGCGGGCACTTATGGTGTGAAAAAAGCCACCCATGCCTACGCTATGAAGATTGGCAAGCCCGTGGTCAAAGCCATGGCCACCATGAAGGATGGCAGCAAACCCGACTACATCAGCTCCGACTGCCCGCTGGGCGGCCACCACATCGCCCAAGGCTTTGAGGCCAGCGGCCAAGCCGTTCCAGAACTCCAACACCCCCTCAGCCTCGTGGCCAAAGCCTACGGACTGAAGTCATAGAAAGCACACCATGCAGATCACCGGACACATCACCGCTGAAAACCTGATGAGCCTGGAGGCTTACAGCAAATTTCGCAAGAACCACAAAGCCGAGGTGCTGGCGCACCGCAAATTGCGCTCGGTGCATTTGGGCGACCACATCACGTTGCAGTTTGAAAGCGAAACCACGATTCGTTACCAAATCCAAGAGATGCTGCGGATTGAAAAAATCTTCGAAGAAGAGGGCATTCAACAAGAGATTGACGCCTATGCGCCCTTGGTGCCAGAGGGCAGCAATTGGAAGGCCACCATGCTCATCGAGTACCCCGATGTGAACGAACGCAAACGCGAGTTGGCGCGGCTCATTGGGGTGGAAGACCGCATGTTCATCGAGGTCGAGGGCCATGCCCGTGTGTACGCGATTGCCGACGAAGACTTGGACCGCGAAAACGACGAAAAAACCTCAGCGGTTCACTTTGTGCGTTTTGAGTTTGATGCGGCCACCAAATCCGCCATCAAAGCCGGTGCAGCAGCGAAATTGGGTTGCGACCACACCAACTATCCGGCGCACACGCAGATCGCGGAAGACGCTTTGGCATCCTTGGCTGGGGATTTGAAATAATCGCAGGATGTTATTCCTGCTCTCCCCCGCCAAATCCCTGGACTACGAGTCCGCCTTGCCGCCAGTCAAGGCCAGCGAACCGCAGTTTGTGCCGCAGTCCACTGAGCTGATTTCAACGCTCAAAAAGAAGAACCCAAAGCAAATCGCCGAGTTGATGGACTTGAGCGATGCGCTGGCCCAACTCAATGTGGACCGTTACAAAGCCTGGTCGCCACAATTCACAGAGACCAATGCCCGCCCTGCGGTGTTGGCCTTCAATGGC
>JAIXYA010000178.1 GCA_027490485.1 Comamonadaceae bacterium | reverse complement strand
GAAATCACGATATCCAACTTATGAATAGCCAAGTCACCCAACAAGTCATTGAACTGCCCTTCTAGACACAGCAAACGTAAATTTGGCTCGGTCATCACAGGTTTGAGTAAATGGTGAGCCACCAATTTGGACAAACCGTCGCTGATGCCCACCCATAAACGCACTGAAGGCGAACTGACCGCGTCGCGAACCATCAAAGGCAAATCTTCACCTAACTGAAAAATCAGGTCGGCCTGTTTCATGGCTGCCAAACCGGCGTCGGTTAAGACCAGGCCACGTCCAGCGGGTTTGAGCAGCTCGCAGCCCAAAGAGCGCTCAAGTTCACGTACTTGAGCGCTCACGGTTTGAACAGCCATGTCAAGCTTGCCGGCAGCGCGGGAGATGCCCCCCTCCTTGGCAACCACCCAGAAGTAATAAAGATGTTTGTAGTTGAAGGGCGCACTCATACTCAGTTTTTTCAGGAATATAAATAATAAATTATCTGCTTTTACATGATGGCGTCAAGCCCTAATGTTCAGGCCTTGTCATTCATAGGAGAAATCCACATGGGAAATCGTTTTGGCTATTCCACCACTGCCTCACAGCACCCTCAGTCATCGGTGTATGCCGAGGACCGTTCAGCCCTGATAGAAGATGATCAGGTCAAAAAGGTGCTTCGAAACACCTATGCCTTGTTGGCCATGACTTTGTTGTTCAGCGCAGCCATTGCCACCGCTGCTGTCAGCTTTCAATGGAAAGCACCGGGACTGATTTTGACTTTGGTGGGGTTTTTTGGTTTGCTTTTTGCCATCCATAAGCTGCAAAACAGTGCATGGGCTTTGCCTGCTGTTTTTGCCTTAACCGGCTTCATGGGCTACACCTTGGGCCCATTGCTCACCCACTCTTTGGCTTTGCCTGGTGGCGCGCAAACTGTCTCTCTCGCGCTGGCTGCCACAGGAACCACTTTCATTGCCCTGTCTGCTTATGTCTTGATCAGCAAGCGTGATCTCAGCTTCATGGGCGGTTTCTTGTTTTGTGGCATGGTTATCGCCCTGATTGGGGGCATTGCAGCCACGGTTTTTGAAATTCCAGCCTTGGGCTTGGCGATTTCCGCGATGGTGGCATTGTTGTCAGCAGGACTCATCTTGTTTGAAACCAGTCGCATTGTGAACGGCGGTGAAAGCAACTATGTGCTGGCCACTGTCAGCCTGTATGTGACCATTTTCAATCTGTTCACCAGTCTGTTGACTCTGTTTGGCATCGGCGGCTCAAATGACTGATTGTTTTGTTCCACATCTGTCCAAAAGGCTAAAGCCATGAAATGCCCCAATTGCAAAGACGCCATCTTGGTGATGTCACAACGCCAAGGTGTCGAGATTGATTACTGCCAACAATGTCGAGGCGTCTGGCTTGACCGAGGCGAGCTAGACAAGATCTTGGAAAAAGAATCTGCCATGGCCATGCCATCGCAAAATCAGCGGCAGCCAAATCACAACCATGGCCAACAAGCCTACCCACAAAGCTATCCGCAAGGCTATAAACGTAAATCTTGGCTAGAAGATATCTTTGACTGACAAACTGCCGCCAGTCAATCCTTGTCTACATAAGGGTTGCTGGCGGTTTTCATTTCAATGCGCAAGGGTGTGCCTTCCAGCGCAAAAGCTTTGCGAAAACGCCCTTCCAAAAAGCGCTTGTAAGCATCGGTGACGTGTTCCAGTGAATTGCCGTGGATCACGATCACCGGCGGGTTCATGCCGCCTTGGTGGGCATAGCGCAATTTGGGGCGAAACATGCCAGCGCGTTTGGGCGACTGGAATTGAACGGCTTCCAACAGCAAGCGCGTCAAGATGGGAGTGCTCATTTTGCACATCGCCGCTGAATGGGCTTGGGCGATGGACTTCCAAACCGGCCCCAAGCCTTGGCGTTTTTGGGCAGAAATATGGTGCAGCTTGGCGAACTTCAAAAATGCCAAACGGCTCTCAATGGAACGATCGAGCAGATCGCGCTGGTAAGCGTCCACCGCATCCCATTTGTTGACCGCTAACACCACCGCCCTGCCCGTCTCTAATATGTATCCAGCAATATGCGCATCTTGGTCGGTAACACCTTGGGTGGCGTCCAGCAAGAGCAAAGCCACGTTAGAGGATTCAATCGCTTGCAAGGTTTTCACCACGGAAAACTTTTCAATCGCTTCAAACACTTTGCCCTTGCGACGCAGTCCTGCCGTGTCAATCAATTCAAACTGTTGGCCCTCGCGTTCGAAAGGAATATGGATCGCGTCGCGGGTGGTGCCTGGCAAATCAAACGCGACCAAGCGCTCTTCACCCAGCCAAGTATTGATCAGGGTAGATTTGCCCACATTGGGACGGCCCACCACGGCCAGCTTTAAGGGCTTGGGAGAACCGTCGTCCTCTTCCTCTTCGTCGGGGAGGTTCAGCGCACCCAAGGACGAATCCAACATGCTGCGAATGCCTTGCCCATGGGCGGCCGACACGGGCATGACTTCACCTAAGCCAAGCTCGAAAAACTCCACCAAACGGTGACCTTCTTGCATACCTTCGGCTTTGTTGGCCACCAGCAAACAGGGCTTGCCTAAGCGGCGCAAGTAATTCGCGATGTCATGGTCTTGGGCGCTGATGCCTTGACGCGCATCGACCACGAAAATCACCGCATCCGACTCGGCCACGGCTTGTCGGGTTTGCTTGGCCATTTCTTTGAAGATGCCGCTCTCGGCGGTGGGCTCGAAACCACCGGTGTCGATGACGATGAATTCTTGTTTGCCGTGTTTGGCATTGCCATAGTGGCGGTCTCGGGTGAGACCAGCGTAATCGGCAACGATAGCGTCACGGGTTTTGGTGATGCGGTTAAACAGCGTAGATTTGCCCACGTTAGGGCGGCCCACCAAAGCAATCACCGGTTTCACAGCGATGCCTCTCTGATCAGGGAAGTTGGTAGGCCTGCAGCAAGCCGTCGCGTGTCAAAACCACAAAGCCCCCGTCGGCCAAAGCAGTGGGCGTAGACGCAAAACCATCCGAAGAGGTTTGCACACGGTTGATCAAACTGCCGTCTGTTGAAGAGAGCAGGTACAGCCAGCCGCCGCTGTCGCCGATCACGACACCTTTGGAGGTGAACAAAGGACCGGTTAACTCGCGGTACTTCAAACGGTCGGAGTCCCACAATCGGTCGCCGGTCGTGCGACTCCACGCTTGCACCATGCCATTGGACTCGGTGCCGATCAAGGTTTTGGCGTCGCCATCAAGGCCTTGCGATCCGACGGAAGAGCGTGTCCACAAAACACTGCCGCGCAAGGCATCCACGCAACCGACTTGCGATTGGAATGCCCGCACACAGACAGAGTTAGCAATGCGAGTAGGCTTGGCTACCAAATCCACCAAACGCTCTAAGTCATTGATGCCACGCGGGTTGGCAATGGGCACGTCCCACTTGAATTGACCGTTGTCAGGGTTGATGGCCGTGAGACGCCCACCCAAGCCGACCAACAAGGTGTTTTGGAAGGCCATGAGCACGCCGTTTTGCTTGAGAACCAAGGGTTCGCCAGGGCGTTGCTGCATCCATAAGCGCACCCCAGTGGCCAAGTCAAAAGCCATGACCGAGCGGTCGGCCATCATCATGAACACACGCTCACCCGCCACCAAGGGATGGGTATAGGACTGAGAAGTTAAGCGGTTGCGCCATAAAACTTTACCGTCTTGCAGCAACACCAATTCGTTATTCAGGGTGACCACCGCCACATGTTTGCCATCAAAACCGGCACCGGTGTTGAGCGCTGTTTTCAACTCATGACGCCAGACAGCTTGCCCATTAAGCACATTGACCACAGCGATCTTGCCATCATCCGATGTGAGCACCATGCGGTCTTGCGCTGTTTGCAAGCTTTGAACAAAGGAGACGTCGCTGCCAAGCTTGAACTGCCACAAAGTTTGGATCGGCTTATCGGCTTTGATGGCGGGAATTTGTGCTGGCTTGGGCTTCGAGACTCCGCAAGCGGTGAGGACCATGCCGAAAAAGACAAGCAATGCCCAACGGGAGATGGCAACAGCCTTCATTTCTTGAACTCGGGAGAAGCAATGTCAACACCCAAGGTGCCCAACTTGATCTCGATCAAGCGACGGTACTCGGTGGACTCGTCCATACCTTTGTAAGCGCTGGTGAAACGGGTTTTGGCTTCTTCGTGTTTGCCCTCAATCAGCGCAATATCGCCTAAGCGGTCATCAAAAAGTGGCTGAAAACCTTCGGGGGCAGATTTACCCTCCACCAAACTGCGGGCTTTGGCCAAGTCTTTGCGCTCAATAGCCAAGGCAGACAAACGCAAACTGGCCAAGGCGACATAGGCTTTGTCGGAAGCATGGTCGACCACCCACTGCAGAGGCTTTTCTGCTTCCGAAAATTTTTCTTTGTCGAAATAGGTTTTCGCGGCAATCAAAGCGGCTTGGGCCGTCAATGTGGTGCGGGGGAACTGATCTTGTAAGTCGCTGAGTGAGCGAGCCAAAAGCGCTAAATCGCCTTGCTTGCTGGCTTCTTCAAAGGTGTCAAACAGTACGGCGGCCTGCGTGGCCTGACGCTGATGCCAATAGTTCCAACCGTTCCAAGCGGCAAAACACACCAACACCAAAGTGACCACCGCTGTGATGAGGTTGCCCCATCGGGTCCAAAAAGATTTGATTTGGTCGAGTTGCTCTTGTTCTTCAAGATCGAGATGCGAAGCCATGGTATTCCTGATAAGGCGGTAAAACTAAAGTGCGGATTGTAGGCTGATGCCCCAATCTCGGATATCGGCCAAGGTCTCGGTGCGCTGAGCGCCCTGCCCATCGCGCAAGTTCTTGACCGTGACCTGCCCCTGGGCAAGCTCATCGGGGCCAAAAACCAGTGCAAAACTGGCACCGCTGCTGTCAGCTTTTTTGAACTGCGATTTCATGCTGCCCATGCCCTCGCTGCTGTTGGCGGGGGCATGCATCTGCACCGACACACCCATGCCCCGCAGGCTTTGCAGCACAGGCAACACCGTGGGCAACGCGGCAGTTTCGG
>JAIXYA010000213.1 GCA_027490485.1 Comamonadaceae bacterium | reverse complement strand
ATGGCGCTCGTGCCATCAACAACGGCACACCGCAGGCACTGCCCAAAACCGTTTTCCCGGGCGGTGCCCTCATTGGTTGCGATGCGGGTTACTTGAATGCGGCTCGTATCAAGGGCAGCCATGCGGCTATCAAGTCAGGCATGCTCGCCGCTGAAGCTGCCTTTGTGGCGATTGCCGAAGGTCGCTCGCACGACGAACTGACGGCCTACCCCACCCATTTCGAAAACAGCTGGCTTTACAAAGAATTGCACCAAACCCGCAATTTCAAAAATTGGTTCAAAAAAGGCAAATGGGTGGGCCAACTCATGACTGGCGTAGAGCAATTTGCTTTGCCCAAAATCGGTGTCAGCACCCCCCCATGGACCTTGCACAACCACAAGGCAGACCACACCAGTCTCAAGCCCTCTGCACAGTCCCAAGCCATTGCCTACCCCAAGCCCGATGGCGTGATCAGCTTTGACAAGCTCTCCAGTGTGTTCATCAGCAACACCAACCACGAAGAAAACCAACCGGCGCACCTGACCCTCAAAGACAGCGCAGTTCCCGTCAATATCAACCTTGCCACCTACGATGGGCCTGAGGGGCGTTACTGCCCTGCCGGTGTTTACGAATATGTCAAGACAGCTGAGGGCGCTGACCAGTTGCAAATCAATGCACAAAACTGTGTACATTGCAAAACCTGTGACATCAAAGACCCCACGCAAAACATCGTGTGGGTAACGCCCGAAGGTGGCGGTGGCCCTAACTACGCAGGCATGTAACCATGACCAAATACCACGCAGAACATACATGGGTTCGCACCGAAGGCGATTTCGCTTGGGTGGGCATCACTGTTCACGCCCAAGAAACCTTGGGTGACATTGTGTTTGTGGAATTACCCGCAATAGGCGCCAGCTTTGCGCAAGGTACGGTGTTGGGTGTAGTGGAGTCGGTCAAAGCCGCAGCTGATGTGCACATGCCTGCCAGCGGTATGGTGCTTGAAGTGAATGAAGACTTACGTGCCGACCCGTCGCTTGCCAATACCGACCCCGAAGGTGCGGGCTGGTTTTGCAAAGTTCAACTCAGCGACGTGGCAGAACTTGATGGCTTGATGGATGTTTCAACCTACGCAGGTTTTGCTGGCTAAAGCCGAATAGCCTGGCCCAGTCGTTCAATACCCTCTTTGATTTTTGCCACATCCGCAGTGGCAAAGCTCAGGCGGATGGCAGAGGTATCTGGGTTATTGGCAAAAAATGGCGCACCCGGTACAAAGGCCACGCCTTTTTCAATCGCACGTTTGGCTAACTCGTTGCCGTCTTTCAATTTGCCACCAGCACCTGTTAACTGTGCCCAAAAAAACAACCCGCCTTGCGGTTGACTGAAGGACAAGGCGTCACCTAGTTCTTGCTTCAAAGCTTCACCCATGGCCTTGGCTCGCTCAGCGTAAACGCGACGCACGTTGGCCAAGGTGGCAGGCATTCGACCCGCTTTCAAATACTGCGCAGCTGTTGCTTGGGCAAAGGTAGAAGTGTGTGCATCGCTGAACTGTTTGCACATAGTGGCTTTGGCCAATAAATCAGGGGGGGCAATCATCCAGCCCAAGCGCAAACCGGGTGACAAGACCTTGCTAAGCGACCCACAATGCACCAACCAATCGCGGCTGCCAGGTACTTGCTCGCTGAGTGCTAACAAAGAAGGCGGTGGCGGTTCCGCGAAATACAAGTCGCCATAAGGATCGTCTTCCACCACCACGGTTTGGTACTTCACTGCCAGCTCTAACACCTTCAAGCGACGCTCAAGATTCATCATGGCACCACTGGGGTTGCCAAAGGTGGGAATCACATACACCAACTTCGGCTTGTGCTTGACCATCATGTCTTCAAGTTGGTCAACCTTCACACCATCGGCATCGATAGGCACACCGATGACTTGGGGTCCATACAACCTGAAGCATTGGATGGTTGCCAAGAAGGTGGGGGCTTCCACCAACACCACGTCATTGGGGTTGATCAAGGTTTTGGCCACCAAGTCCAAGGCCTGCTGGCTGCCGGTGGTGACAATCAAACCATCAGCTGCCAAGCCTTTCACGCCCTTGCTGGCCATGAAGGCGGCGAGCTGTTCACGCAAGGGGTTGTAGCCCTCGGTTGCGCCGTATTGCAAAGCAGCGCCTGGCTCCTCGGTCAAAGCTCGGCTGCTGGCCTCTCGTATGCCATCGACATCAAACATGGCACTGTCGGGGAAGCCTCCTGCAAAACTGATAATGCCAGGCTTGCCCAGCAGTTTGAACAGTTCGCGGATGGCGGAGGTTTCGACGTTGTTGAGGCGATCAGCAAATTGCATAGGGTGATAATTGGGATCTGACCCCGATTGTTGAAAATGAAAAAAGAGCACATCGAGCCGTTTTTTGCGACGCTCAAAGCAGCGAACCCGCAGCCCAATACCGAGTTGGAATATACCAGCGTGTTTGAGTTACTCGCCGCTGTGCTGCTGAGCGCGCAAGCCACCGATGTGGGTGTGAACAAGGCCACGCGCAAACTTTTTCCCGTCGCGAACACACCGCAAAAAATACTGGCTTTGGGGCTTGAAGGTTTAGAGAATTACATCAAAACCATCGGGCTTTTCCGAAGCAAGGCCAAACACTTGATGCAAACCTGTCAGATGTTGGTGGATTTGCATGGGGGTGAAGTCCCGCGAAATCGAGAGGCCTTGGAAGCCTTACCAGGTGTGGGCCGTAAAACCGCCAATGTGGTACTTAACGTGGCTTTCGGTGAACCCACGATGGCGGTGGACACGCATATTTTTCGCATGGGCAACCGCACTGGCTTAGCCCCTGGAAGCACACCTTACGAGGTTGAAATGGGCTTGCTCAAACGCATTCCAGCGGCGTATTTGGTCGATGCACACCATTGGTTGATATTGCAT
>JAIXYA010000042.1 GCA_027490485.1 Comamonadaceae bacterium | reverse complement strand
GGGCTGACCGGCGATGGCGTAAGCCTCTTGCTCGAGCTGCATGATGCGCTGGCCCAAGCTGTGGCTTTGAGACGCCAAGGTGGGCGCGTCGATCAACACGCCGTTGCGCTCGATGCGGTACAGCGCCTCGCTGCTGTCGATTTCCAGCTGGTAAATAAACCGAAGCTTGTCGTCGGCTTGCAAGAGTGGCCACAAACGCTGGTGCACAGCGAGCGTGAAATCCGCGTCTTCGCAGGCATAGTGGGAGGCCTTGGCCACATCCACTTGCGCAAATGAAATTTGGTGCGCGCCTTTGCCGCACAGGTCTTCATAGGACAAGCCTTTGCGCCCCAAGTGCCTGTCGGCCAAGCTCTCCAAGCCATGGGGCTTGTGCACTTCCAACACATAGCTTTGCAGCATGGTGTCGTGCACATAGCCTTGCACCTCTATGCCGTGGTTGGCCAACACATGGCGGTCGTATTTCACATGCTGACCCAGCTTGTGTTTGGCCGGGTTTTCCAGCCAAGGTTTCAACTTGGCCAGCACCTCTTGCAAAGGCAGTTGCGTGGGCGCATCGGCCGCGTTATGGGCCAGCGGGATATAGGCGGCCACACCAGGCGTGATGCACAAGCTGATGCCCACGATCTGCGCCTGCATCTCCACCAGCGAAGTGGTTTCGGTGTCCAAAGCCACCAAGTCGGCTTGCTCGATGTTGGCCAACCACTGGTTGAAACTGTCCCAATCGAGGATGGTGTCGTACTGCACCTCGGTGCTGACTGCAGGAGCGGGTTCGTCGAACAACACACCCACTTCACCCACGCCGCTGTCGGCCATGGGTTTGGAAGTGGCTTTGTCATTGCCGCCCCCTTGCAAAGCCGTGACCAAGCCCTTGAAGCCATATTGCTGGTAAAAATCGATCAACCCCGCTTCATCTGGCGCTTGCATTTGTATGCCGTCCAGCGAAGGCAGGCCCGCAATGTGGCTGCTCAAATCGCAATCGGTTTTCATGGTGACCAGTTGTTTGCCGGTTGGCAACCAATCGCGGGCCTGGCGCAGGTTGTCACCGGCCACGCCTTTGATCTCGTCAGCACGGGCCAGCAATGCGTCCAAAGAGCCATATTCCAGCAACCACTTGGCAGCGGTTTTGGGGCCCACCTTGGCCACGCCCGGCACGTTGTCCACGGTGTCGCCCACCAAGGTTTGGTAGTCGATCATCAGCGAGGGTGGCACGCCAAACTCTTCGGTCACGCCCGCCACATCGCGCCGCTTGCCGTTCATGGTGTCAATGATGGTGATGCGCTCATTCACCAATTGGCTCAAATCTTTGTCACCGCTGGAGACCACCACGTTCATGCCTTGCTCGGCTGCCATGTGCGCCAAGGTGGCGATCACATCGTCGGCCTCGACACCGGGCACATCGAGCAGTGGCCAACCCATGAGCCGCACCAAGCGGTGAATGGGTTCGATTTGGCTGCGCAAATCGTCGGGCATGGGTGAGCGGGTGGCCTTGTACTGCGGGTAAATCTCGTCGCGAAACGTGGGGCCTTTGGCGTCAAACACGCACACCGCATGGAGGCTTGGGTATTCGCGGCGCAGGCTGGTGAGCATGTTGACCATGCCGCGAATCGCGCCCGTGGCTTGGCTGTTCGGGTCATTGCGGTCCACGCGCAAATCGGGCATGGCATGAAAGGCGCGGTACAAATAGCTGGAACCGTCGACCAGCAACAGGGTGGGTGTGTCTTGCATGGGAAGGATTGTGCCTACAATCCGCCATCACCTTCCTGCAGCTGCTCAACTCACTACACCATGGCCGTTTTCACCGAAGTTTCTGAGCAGCAAGCCAGCGATTTATTGACCCAACTGTCGCTTGGCGAGTTGGTGTCGTTGGAAGGCATCAGCAGTGGTATTGAAAACACCAACTATTTTTTGACCTCCGACCAAGGCGAGTATGTGTTGACCTTGTTCGAGCGACTCACCCGCGAGCAGCTACCCTTTTATTTGCACTTGATGAAGCATCTGGCGGACCAAGGCATCGCCGTGCCTGCACCCCAAGCCAATGCCCAAGGTGACATATTACTCAGCGTGGGGGGCAAACCAGCAGCTGTTGTCAATCGCTTGGCAGGCAGCTCGCAACTGGACCCCAGCCCTGCACACTGCCACGCCATGGGTGCCAGCTTGGCGCAGATGCATCTGGCGGCACGCAGTTACGAGCATCAACAACCCAATTTGCGCGGCCTAGCGTGGTGGAACCAAACCGTTCCAGCCATACTGCCATTCCTAAGCGAGTCGCAAGCAACCACCTTGCAGCATGAGTTGGCTTTTCAAAACCATGTTCAATCTTCTTTTGCTTACACAGCTTTACCCAAAGGCGCTGTCCATGCAGACGCCTTTCGCAACAATGTGATGTTTGTAGACGATCAGTTAAGCGGGGTTTTTGATTTTTATTTTGCAGGCGTGGACAGTTGGCTGTTTGATTTGGGCGTGTGCCTAAACGACTGGTGCATCGATTTGGCAAGCGGTTCGTTTCACACAGAACATTTGACGGCTATGCTGCAGGGCTACGAAGAAGTTCGTCCTCTGTCTGGCGCAGAGAGAGCACTTTTCAACCCCATGCTGCGAGCTGCTGCCTTGCGTTTTTGGATTTCCCGTTTGTGGGATTTTCATTTGCCCCGAGAAGCCAGCCTGCTGCAAGCACACGACCCTGAACATTTTGAGCGGGTGCTGCTTGAGCGTCTTCACAACCCTGTCACACTCTGATTTATGAAGCTTCAAATTGTTACTGCGCGTACCGGCGTGGCTTGGGTCAAGGAAGGCATTCGCACGTTTTGGCGTCAACCCTTGGCCCTGAGTGGTTTGTTTTTTGTTTTTCTAGGCTTGATATCACTTACCTCTTTGCTGCCCTATGTAGGCGCATTTGCCGGCTTGATCCTTTTGCCCACGATGTCCTTGGGTTTGATGGCTGCGTCGCGTGAAGCCGTGCTTGGCAAATTCCCCATGCCCTCTGTTTTGTTCATTGGCTTTCGTGAAGGCCCGATACAAACCCAACGGATGCTGCTGATTGGCTTTTGCTACGCCGTGTTGTTTTGCTTGATTTTGGCTTTATCGTCTTTGATGGATGGTGGTGAATTTGCCCGTATGTACTTACTAGGGGCCGAAATCAATGAAACCATCGCCACTGACAGCCGTTTTCAAGATGCTGTGATGTTGTCACTGGTGTTGTATTTGCCGCTCTCGGCTTTGTTTTGGCATGCACCAGCACTGATTCATTGGCATAAAGAACCCGTGGCAAAAAGCCTGTTTTTCAGCATCGTGGCCTGCGTCAGCAACTGGCGTGCTTTTGCGCTGTTTGGTTTGACTTGGGCTTTGATTTTTGTCACCACCAGCCTGCTCTTGAGCGTGATCAGCATGCTGACGGACGATGGTCAACTCACTGTGATGCTGTTATTGCCCGCCATGTTGATGATGTCGGCGATGTTTTTCACATCCTGCTATTTCAGTTTCAGAGACTGTTTTATCAGCGAACCCGTGCTGGCTTAAACCTGCGTCAATTTGGCCACAGACAGGGCTAACCACTTCACCCCGTGGCGTGCAAATTTCACCTGCGCACGCGCATCCTCGCCAAGCCCTTCCACAGACACCACCGCACCCTCGCCAAATTTGGTGTGAAACACTTGCAAGCCAGCGCGTACCCAGGCGTTGGGGCCACTGGCTTGGGGCGCAGCACGTTGCGGGATATTGGGTGGCGTTTGGGTGTAATAACCCGCTCGGTTGTTGTCTGCATGACCAAAACCAGCTGGCCGCGAACCCCACATCGCAGGCGCTAAACCTGTTTGGGGCGTCAACCATTTCAGCGTGTGCTCAGGCATCTCTTCAAAGAAACGGCTCTTGATGTTGTAGCGGGTTTGGCCATGCAACATGCGGGTTTGCGAATGGCTCAGGTACAGGCGTTTGCGCGCCCGGGTGATGGCCACGTACATCAGGCGTCGCTCTTCTTCCAAACCTTCAAAGTCGCTCATGGCGTTTTCATGTGGGAACAAACCCTCTTCCAAGCCGGTGATGAACACGCAATCGAATTCCAAACCTTTGGCCGCGTGCACCGTCATGAGCTGTACCGCATCTTGGCCCGCTTCCGCTTGGTTGTCGCCCGACTCCAAAGCCGCATGGGTGAGAAAGGCCGCCAAGGGTGACAAGGTTTCGCCGGTTTCTTCGTTGGGGGCGACCTCGCCTTTCGCGGCTTGTGCCGCGGCAAAGTCGGCTTGGCTTTGCATGGCCTCGTCAACCGGCAAGGCCACCGCGTCCTTGCCAAACCCTTCTTGGGTGACAAAACTCTCGGCTGCATTCACCAACTCTTGCAAGTTCTCTACCCGGTCAGCGCCTTCACGCTCGGCCTGGTAGTGCTCGATCAGCTTGCTGTGGTCCAACACCATCTCGATGATTTGCCGCAGGGTTTGTCCTTGGGTTTGTTCGCGCAGCACATCGATCTTGGCGACAAAGGCAGAGATGTTGGCTCCCGCTTTGCCGCTGATGGTGCTGACCGCATCGTGCAGCGGGCAGCCACTGGCACGGGCCGCATCTTGCAACTGTTCGATGCTGCGCGCACCGATGCCGCGTGGCGGGAAATTCACCACCCGCAAAAAACTGGTGTCGTCGCGTGGGTTTTCCAGCAAGCGCAAATAAGCCAGGGCGTGTTTTATTTCAGCACGTTCGAAAAAGCGCAAACCGCCATACACCCGGTAAGGCATGGCTGCATTGAACAAGGCGGTTTCAATGACACGGCTTTGCGCGTTGCTGCGGTAGAGAACCGCCACCTCGTTTCGGGTAGCAACACCTTTGCTGCCATCGCCATCTCGGCCATCGCGCAACAGTTGCTTGATTTCTTCCACCATCCAATTCGCCTCGGCCAAGTCGCCGGT
>JAIXYA010000026.1 GCA_027490485.1 Comamonadaceae bacterium | reverse complement strand
GGGTCGTTGGCGAATTGATCAATGGTGAGGTAGATCTGTCTTTGGTGGTTTCACCACCACCTGCCAAATTGGTTTGTGCAATAGCCTTAGGCTTAGCTGGAGCTTTTTCGTCTGACTCGGTGTTGACCAAAATCACTTCCAAACCAGTGTCGCGTACCAACCTGTCGATATCTTCTGGTGGAGTTAGCCGCACAGCCAGTAAGACGGCATGAACAGTCAGCGAAATGCCCAAGGCCCAGGGCAAAAGTCTGTCAGCATGGGAAAAGGCTACAAGCATCTGCGTGGTTCAAAAAAAATCAGCTGGGTGCGTCCGTAGGCGCAGTGGGTACAAGTTCAGCATCATTCAAGTCAACTGCAATGGCAAGGGGACCGGCTGCCAACTCTTCATCTTCTTCGGTGTTGATGGGCTCTTGCGTTTGCTGCAAGGATTCTATGAATTGTGCATGGATATCCAAGGCAATCAAATCCATATCACCTAAACGAACCCGCACCCGACTGCCTCTTTCAAGCGCTGGAGAACCCATGACCGCAAAAACCAGCGGTAAATGGTCAGCACGTGCGAGTGCTGGTTCACCGGGAAAGGATTTGATCACGGTAGCGTCCAATTCGGCAAGCGAGTTTTGGCGCAAGTACTGCAAAGTCCAAAACCGCTCCATGCTGGCTTGGTGGGTGTTGTAGGCGCTGTAGGCTGATTCAAAAGCAGTGATGATGCCAAAGAGTTCTGCATCCTTAGGTTTGAAAGGTGCTGCCAGTGCAGCGGTTGCGCCATGGCGCACGCTTGCAATCAATTGCCACTGGTTGACCAGATCTGTATAGCGACGCAAGGGCGAGGTACTCCAAGCGTAGCTGGGGACGCCAATGCCAGCATGGGGCAGGGCCTTGGTGCCCATGCGAACTTTGATACCAGGGGCTAAAGAGGCTTGGCTGCGGTAAATGGCAGGCACGCCCAAGCTGGCTAACCATTGTCCCCAGGTGCTGTTGGCCAAAATCATGGCTTCAGCCACGATCAGGTCCAGCGGCGACCCGCGTGTGCGAATGCTGATGCCTACGCTTTCATGCCCATTCGGGCCGGTATCGGCCACTTCTGCCAAGCGGAAGTTGTAATCGGGGCGGTTGAAGGTTTCAGGTTTGCCACGAACAACTTCCCGCGCTGCTTTCAAATGTTTTGCCAGACGAAACAAGAAGGCCAATTCGGCATGGGGCATGGCGACAACCGGTGCGGTTTCCACACCGCTGGCCTCTTTGCTCAACCAGCTTTCGGTAACCACCGTGTCCAGTTGATCGTGGCGCATATTGGTTTGAATAGGCACCAACTCGAGGTGAGTTTCGGTATGGAGAACGGACAAGGTTTGCGCATCAAAGCTGACATACAAAGACAAGGCCGGACAGTTGCGGCCTTCTTGCAAGGTGTAGGCCTGCACCACGCTGTCAGGCAGCATGGTGATTTTGTGACCAGGCATATACACCGTTGATAAACGGGCACGCCCACACAGATCGATGGCGTCCCCCGGCTTGATCGCCAAAGCCGGTGCGGCAATGTGGATGCCCACAGTGATGCAGTCGCTGCCCAAGCCTTGAACCGACAAAGCGTCATCAATTTCGGTGGTTTGCGAGTCATCGATGGAATAGGCTTTGACATTGGCCAAAGGCAAGTCAGTGGTGATGGCTGGCGCTTGCAGCGGAGGGAAAGCCGTTCCCTTGGGGAAATGCTCAAACAAAAAACGCTGCCAGTGAAAGTCGTAAGCGGAGCGGATGGCGCCTGCTTTTTGCAGCAACACCAATGGTGCGGTTTGGCTTTGTTTAGCAGCCTCGACCACAGCTTTGTACTCGGGGGCGTTTTTATCGGGCTTGAAGAGAATCTTGAAAAGTTGTGTCTGCACTTGAGGCGGACATCGGCCAAGCATGAGTTCTTGTGCCCAATCTGAAATTTGCTGTTGAAGCTGCTTTTTCTTTTCAATAGCGATCAGGGCTTGTTGCACGATCTCAGCCGACGCTTTGCGAAAGCGACCCTTGCCGGCTCGACGGAAATAGTGAGGGGCATCAAACAGGCAAAGCAAGGTGCCCAATTGCTCGCTGGGGCTGGCGTCTTTCGAGAAATAGTCACGTGCCAAGTCGGCAAACCCAAATTCTTCTTCGGGTGCGAACTCCCAAGCCATGTCCACTTCCATGCCCGAGGCGACAGCTTTTCCCGCAAGCATGAATTCCGTTGGTTGAGGCTTATCAAACCGCATCAGCAATTGGGTGGACTTGACCTTGACACGTTTGCCACTGTCGAGTTCGAGTTGAGCAGACGCATCGGTCTCGGACAAAACCCGGCCCGTATTGAATTTTCCGCCTTCTTCATAAATTGCATACATGGGTGCGGATTCTCCCATGGCGCTCCGATAAACTTCAGGCATGGGAACCCAAATCGGTAAATACAGTGTTTTTCAGCGCATCACGCCGCTGGTCAAAGGCTTTGACACTGTTTTAGGCTTCGCGATACTGCTGTTGTCGATCGTCGGGTTACTGACCATTTATTCTTCAGGTTATGGCGAAGGACAGCGGTTTTTAGACCACGGCCGCAATATGCTGATTGCCTGCGCCATCATGTTTGTGGTGGCACAAATCCCACCGCAACGCATGATGTCTTTGGCTGTTCCCATTTACACCGTGGGTTTGGCTTTGTTGGTTGCGGTGGCCTTGTTTGGTTTAACCCGCAAAGGCGCTCAGCGCTGGGTGAATGTGGGTATCGTGATTCAGCCCAGTGAAATCATGAAAATTGGCATGCCGCTGATGCTCGCTTGGTGGTTTCAAAAACGCGAGGGCCAATTACGTACCTTGGATTTTTTTGTAGGTGGCTTGATATTGCTCATTCCTGTGGCGCTGATCGTCAAACAACCTGATTTAGGTACAGCGATTTTGGTGATGGCTGCCGGCTTGTATGTGATTTTTCTCGCTGGCCTGAGTTGGTGGCTGATTATTCCGCCCTTGGTTTTGGGTATTGTCGGCATGGCCTTGCTGGTGATTTTTGAGCCCAGCTTGTGTGTCAAAGGTGTCGACTGGCCCTTTTTGAGGGATTACCAACAGCAGCGGGTATGTACTTTGTTGGATCCAGGGCGAGACCCTCTAGGTAAGGGATTTCACACCATACAAGGCATGATTGCTATTGGCTCTGGCGGTTTTTGGGGCAAAGGCTTTATGCAGGGCACCCAATCCCAACTCGATTTCATACCTGAGAGCACCACCGACTTTGTGTTTGCGGCCTATTCTGAAGAATTTGGTTTGTTGGGCAATATCTTTTTAATCGGCGGCTTTTTGGTGTTGGTTTTCAGGGGCTTGGCGATTGCCCTTGAAGGCCCTACCTTGTTTGCCCGTTTGTTGGCGGGCAGCATCACCCTCATTTTCTTCACCTATGCCTTTGTCAATATGGGCATGGTCAGTGGTTTTTTACCCGTGGTTGGGGTGCCCTTGCCTTTTGTCAGCTATGGGGGGACGGCCATGGTGACACTGGGTTTTGGCATTGGTATTTTGCTCTCCATCGCCAAAGCCAAGCAGTTGGTGCAGTCTTAGCCTGGCCTCAACCCGTGGCGCACAGGGTTGTTGACCGACTCCTACAATAGCCACATGATTTCACGCGAACCCACCCTCGAGCGATTGACCATCGCGCAAAACCTGCTCCTGACCCCTTTCGGTTTGGATGAATCCCATCTCACCCAAGCTTTGTCTGCCATCCGAGCCCATCAGGTGGATGACGCAGACTTGTACTTCCAGTACACCCGCTCCGAAGGCTGGAGTTTGGAAGAAGGGATCGTTAAAACCGGTTCGTTCAGCATCGACCAAGGCGTGGGCGTGCGAGCAGTCAGTGGCGAAAAAACCGCTTTCGCCTATTCAGACGATATTTCCATGGCTTCATTGATGGACGCGGCGCACACGGTGCGCAGCATTGCCTCAGCGGGTTTGAATGCCAGCACACACGTGCCTGCCAGAGTCATCGCGCCCAGCAGATCGCTTTACCACGGGCTTGACCCGATCGGCAGCTTGGACAGCACCGCCAAAGTTCAGCTGCTTGAGCGCTTGGAAAAGCAAGCCCGGGCCAAAGACCCGCGTGTGGTGCAAGTCATGGCCGGTTTGGCCAGTGAGTACGACGTGGTCATGGTAGCCCGCGCTGACGGCACTTTGGCCGCAGATGTTCGCCCCTTGGTGCGCTTGTCGTTGTCGGTCATCGTGGAGCAAAACGGAAGGCGTGAAAGTGGCTCCGCAGGCGGCGGTGGTCGCTTTGGTTTGGCCCATTTTGATGCGGCATGCCTCACCCGTTATGTCGATGAGGCGGTGGGTTCAGCGCTCACCAACCTTGAGGCGCGTCCTGCGCCTGCGGGTGAAATGACGGTGGTGCTGGGTTCGGGTTGGCCAGGCATTTTGTTGCACGAAGCCATCGGTCATGGCTTGGAGGGCGACTTCAACCGCAAGGGCTCAAGTGCGTTCAGCGGAAAAATTGGCAAGCGTGTCGCCGCCAAAGGCGTCACCGTGCTGGACGATGGCACCATTGCTGATCGCCGTGGCTCGCTCAATGTGGACGATGAAGGCCACGCCAGTCAGAAAAATGTGCTGATTGAAGACGGCATTTTGGTCGGCTACATCCAAGACAGCATGAACGCCCGTCTCATGGGTGTGCCACCCACCGGCAACGGTCGTCGTGAGAGCTATGCGCATGTGCCCATGCCCCGCATGACCAACACCTATATGTTGGCGGGAGAAAAGCACCCCGAAGAAATCGTCGCCAGCATCAAAAAAGGTTTGTATGCCACCAACTTTGGCGGCGGGCAGGTGGACATCACCTCGGGTAAGTTTGTGTTCTCGGCCAGTCAGGCGTATTGGGTGGAAAACGGAAAAATCCAATACCCCGTCAAGGGTGCCACCTTGGTCGGTAACGGCCCTGATGCGCTCACCCGCGTCAGCATGATCGGCAACGACATGGCGCTGGACCCAGGTGTGGGCACCTGCGGCAAAGAGGGCCAAAGCGTGCCTGTGGGCGTGGGCCAACCCACTTTGCGCATTGACGGCCTGACGGTGGGCGGCACCGCTTAAAAGCGGCCTCAAACGCTGAAAAAGCCTGTGATACATTAATGCCCATGGTTTCCTTGCACTTTTACTTTGCTTACTTCTTCTCACGCTTCACCGGCGGTCGAGAGGTTTAAACGCAAACAGCGCACTGAAACCCCGAACCAACCGCCGAAACAACGGCGGTTTTTTTTTGCCTTCTTTTTGCCCCCGATTTGAATCGCTTCCAAGGAGCTTCGATGAAAACCCCCAAGCCTGATGCTTATGCGCCGATCAACGACCAGACCAGCCAAACCGACAATCAACGCATCAAGGACATCACCGTGTTGCCGCCTCCTGAACATTTGATCCGCTTCTTCCCCATTGCCGGCACTGCGGTCGAGAGCTTGATCGCCAAAACCCGCCAACGCATCCACAAAATCATGGTGGGCAAAGACGACCGCTTGCTGGTGGTGATGGGTCCCTGCTCCATCCACGACCCCGCCGCCGCTTTGGACTATGCCCGGCGCTTGAAGGTCGAGCGTGAAAAATACGCCGATACCTTGGAAATCGTGATGCGCGTCTATTTTGAAAAGCCCCGCACCACTGTGGGCTGGAAAGGTTTGATCAATGACCCCTACTTGGACGAGAGCTTCCGTATCGACGAGGGTTTGCGCATTGCCCGCCAGTTGCTGATCGAGATCAACCGCGCCGGTGTGCCTGCAGGCAGCGAGTTTTTGGACGTGATTTCACCCCAGTACATCGGCGACCTTATCAGCTGGGGCGCGATTGGTGCCAGAACCACAGAAAGCCAGGTCCACCGCGAATTGGCCTCGGGCTTGTCAGCGCCGATTGGCTTCAAAAACGGTACAGACGGCAACATCAAGATTGCGACCGACGCCATCCAAGCCGCCGCCCGTGGCCACCATTTTTTGTCGGTGCACAAAAACGGCCAAGTGGCGATTGTGCAAACCCAGGGCAACCCCGATTGCCACGTGATTTTGCGCGGCGGCAAAGCGCCTAACTATGACGCTGCCAGCGTGGCCGCTGCTTGCAAAGAACTGGAATCTGCCAAATTGCCGGCCAGCCTGATGGTGGATTGCAGCCATGCCAACAGCAGCAAGCAGCATGAGCGCCAGTTGGTGGTGGCCAAAGACATCGCCAATCAATTGGCCGGTGGCTCACACAGTGTGTTTGGCGTGATGATTGAAAGCCACCTCAAGGCGGGTGCGCAAAAATTCACCCCCGGCAAGGACAAAGTCGAGAACTTGGCTTACGGCCAAAGCATCACCGATGCTTGTTTGGCCTGGGACGATTCCTTGCAAGCGCTGGAGGCGCTGTCTGCTGGCGTGAAGGCGCGGCGCGGCAAGAAGTAATCGGTCAGAAAAGTCATTGCGAGGCTGTCAGGCCGAAGCAATCCCTTTCAAGGCTTGCAGCAACTTGCTGTGTACCCCGCCAAAACCGCCATTGCTCATGCACAGCACATGGTCGCCGGGTCGGGCAGCGGCTTTGACCTGTGCCACCAAACTGTCGATGTCGCCTGCGGTATGTGCCCTTTCACCCATGGGTGACAACGCCTCGGCGGCGTCCCAGTCCAAACCGGCGGTGTGGCAAAACGCCAAGTCGGCTTGTTCCAAGCTCCAGGGCAGTTGCGATTTCATCGCACCGAGTTTCATGGTGTTGCTGCGCGGTTCGAACACCGCCAAGATGCGCGCTGCGCCCACTTGGCGGCGCAGGCCATCGACCGTGGTGCGGATGGCGGTGGGGTGGTGGGCAAAGTCGTCGTAGACCGTGATGGCCTGTGCCCCCGTGCCCACGTGGCCGCGCACCTCCATGCGGCGGCGCACATTTTCAAAGCTTGACAAGGCTTGGCACGCATCGGAAACCGCCACGCCCACATGATCGGCAGCAATGACCGCGGCCAAGGCGTTCATTTGGTTGTGCACCCCACCCAAAGCCCATTGCACCCGGCCTTTCACCGTGCCGTGGTGCAAGACCTCGAAGTCTGAAGGCTCGCCGCGCATCTGCCATGCGGCATGCGGGGCGTTGCCAAAACCCGCCACCTCGCTCCAGTGGCCCAGGTCCAGCACCCGCCGCAAACTGTCTTGTTCGGCATTCACCACCAAACGCCCGCTGGCGGGCACGGTGCGCACCAGGTGGTGGAACTGGCGCTCAATCGCGGCCAAGTCGGGGAAGATGTCGGCGTGGTCAAACTCGAGGTTGTTGAGCACTGCGGTGCGGGGGCGGTAATGCACAAACTTGCTGCGCTTGTCAAAAAACGCGGTGTCGTATTCGTCGGCCTCGATGACAAACAGCGGTCGGGTTTGGTTTGGGGCCAAAGACCCCAAGCGGGCCGACACGCCAAAGTTGAGCGGCACGCCGCCGATCAAAAAACCTGGCTTCAGACCCGCGTGTTCCAGCACCCAGCTCAGCATCGCGGTGGTGGTGGTTTTGCCGTGGGTGCCGGCGATGGCCAGCACATGGCGGGACTGGCCCGGTGCGTGCAGCACATGGTCGCTCAGCCACTGCGGACCGCTGGTGTAGGGCAGGCCGGCTTCCAAAATGGCTTCCATCAGCGGGTAGCGGGGTGTGCCGTCGGCCAAACGGGCTCGAGACACCACATTGCCGATGACGAACATGTCGGGTTTCAATGCCAACTGATCGGCGCTGTAGCCCTCGATCAGTTCGATGCCCAAAGCCCGCAGTTGGTCGCTCATCGGAGGGTAGACGCCGCTGTCGCAACCGGTGACGCGGTGGCCGGCTTCGCGGGCCAGGGCGGCCAAACCGCCCATGAAGGTGCCGCAGACACCTAATATATGTATGTGCATGGCATTCATTGTAAAAGTCTGTGCGGCACAATGCGCCCACCATGAATTCCATCGAAGCTGAAGAAATTGCTGCTACAGCAGCCCGACTCATCGTAGAGGAGGGTTTGGAATACGGCCCTGCCAAACGTCGCGCTGTGAAAGAGCTTGGTTTGAATTCCCGAGCAGCCTTGCCAAACAACGAGCTCACAGAACAAGCCGTTCGCGAATACATAGCCATTTTTTGCGCAGACACACAGCCCATAGAGGTGGCAGCTTTGCGTGAATTGGCCTTGAAATGGATGCTGCGTGTAACCGAGTTTCGTCCGCACCTAAGTGGTGCGGTTTGGCGAGGCACCGCTACCCGCTTGTCCGACATTTACATTCAGTTGTTTTGCGACGATGCCAAGTCGGCTGAACTTTTGCTGATTGACAAAGGTGTGCGCTACGAAGTGCATGCGGTGAGCGGCTTTAAAGGCGAAACCGTGGACGCCTTGAGTGTGAGGAGCCATTGTGACGTTCTTAATGAAGAAATAGGTGTGCATTTCATGATTTACGGCTATGACGACTTGCGTGGTGCTTTGTTGCCTGACAGCCATGGCCGCCCTTGGCGGGGGGATACCGATGCAGTGCGGCGGTTGGTAAACTCCTCGGATGGATGATCCTCTGACTGATACACCCAAGCGTTCGTCGCGCCGACTGCTTTTGGGTACCGCTGCCATGGCCTTGGTGGCTGGGGCGGCCTTTAACTGGGCCAGACTCAAGCCCAAGGCCTTGCCCCCTGAAGCTGCGCAAGCTTTATGGGCGGCTGAGTTTGACCAACCCAATGGCGAAGTTTTGCGTCTCTCCCAATTTCAAGGCAAGCCCTTGGTGCTGAATTTTTGGGCTACTTGGTGTACCCCCTGTGTTGAAGAAATGCCTTTATTGGAGGCCTTCTTTCAAGAAAACCAATCTAAAAGCTGGCAAGTTGTGGGATTGGCTATCGATCAACCCAGTGCCGTCAAGCGTTTTTTGAAACAAAACCCCGTAAACTACCCCATCGGTTTTGCAGGATTAGGCGGCACCGAACTCTTGAAAACACTGGGCAACACGGAAGGTGGTTTGCCTTTTACACTGGTTTTAAATGCCCAAGGTGGGCCGATAGTGCAGAAATTAGGAAAACTATCTAGTCAAGAAATGCGCGAATGGGTGTAAATTAAGTCCCTTTATGACTTTGCCGTTATCTTTACAATGGCGCAACTTTAACCGCTGTTAACCACAGAAGACTACAAAATTCATGGACTTAAGAAAACTTAAAACATTAATCGACTTGGTCTCTGACTCCAATGTGTCGGAGTTGGAAATCACCGAGGCCGAAGGCAAGGTACGCATTGTCAAAGGTCCTGTGGGCGCCCCAATCATGGTCGCAGCGCCAGCGACAGCACCCATGTCCGCCGCGCCTTTGGCCGTGCAGCCGGCCCCTACAGTGCCAGCCTCTATGTCCGAAGCCGAGCAAGCAGCCGCTGCCGGTCATGTGGTCAAGTCGCCAATGGTCGGTACTTTTTATGCTTCATCTAGCCCAGAGGCTAAGCCCTTTGTGCAAGTAGGCACTGTGGTCAAAGAGGGTGAAACCATTTGCATCATCGAAGCCATGAAGATTTTGAATGAAATTGAGGCAGACAAAAGCGGCACCATCACCCGCATCTTGGTCGACAACGGCCAAGCTGTGGAATACGGTCAGCCCTTGTTCCACATCGAGTAACCCCAGCGCATGTTTAAAAAAATCTTGATTGCCAACCGCGGCGAAATTGCGCTGCGAATTCAGCGTGCGTGTAAAGAGCTGGGTGTGGAAGCGGTGGTGGTGTATTCCGAAGCCGATCGTGAAGCCAAATATGTGAAGTTGGCCGAAGAGGCGGTGTGCATTGGCCCTGCCTCCTCTACCCTCAGTTACCTGAACATGCCGGCCATCATTTCGGCGGCAGAAGTGACCGACGCGGAGGCCATCCACCCAGGCTATGGCTTTTTAAGTGAGAACGCTGACTTCGCCGAACGGGTTGAAAAAAGTGGCTTTACCTTCATTGGCCCTACGCCTGAGTCCATTCGCATGATGGGTGACAAGGTCTCAGCCAAGCAGGCCATGATCAAGGCGGGTGTGCCTTGTGTGCCAGGCTCTGAAGGCGAGTTGCCCGATGACCCCACTCAAATCCGCAGAATTGCCAAAATAATTGGCTACCCCGTCATCATCAAAGCCGCCGGTGGCGGTGGTGGCCGAGGTATGCGGGTGGTGCACAACGAAGCAGCCCTTATCCATGCGGTGCAAACCACCAAGGCTGAAGCAGGCGCTGCCTTTGGTAACCCTGCGGTGTACATGGAAAAGTTTTTACAAAACCCCAGGCACATTGAAATTCAAATTCTGGCCGATAACTACAAAAACGCCATTTATTTGGGCGAACGTGACTGCTCCATGCAGCGTCGTCACCAAAAAGTCATTGAAGAAGCGCCAGCACCTGGCATTGCCCGCAAATTGATTGAACGCATTGGCGAGCGTTGTGTGACGAAAAAAAAAAAAATGGGCTACCGTGGCGCGGGAACGTTTGAGTTTTTGTATGAAAACGGCGAGTTTTATTTCATAGAAATGAACACCCGTGTTCAAGTGGAACACCCTGTCACCGAGTTCATCACCGGCATTGACATTGTTAAAACCCAAATCATTACCGCTGCAGGGCAAAAATTGCCCTATACGCAACGCCAAGTGGTGATCAAGGGCCATGCGATGGAGTGCCGTGTCAATGCGGAAGACCCCTTCAAATTCACACCTTCACCTGGGCGCATCACCATGTGGCACCCGCCTGGTGGGCCAGGTGTCAGGGTCGACTCTCACATCTACACCAATTACTTTGTTCCACCCCATTACGACTCGATGATTGGGAAAATCATTGTTCACGGCGATAACCGCGAACATGCTTTGGCACGCATGCGAACTGCTTTGGGTGAGACGGTGGTGGAAGGCATTCAAACCAATATTGCTTTGCACCGCGAACTCATGATGGACCCGGGCTTTATTGCAGGCGGTACCAATATCCACTATTTGGAAGAATGGTTGGTCGTGAGAGCGTCTGCAGTCTGATGTTCGAATTGATCCTGCTGTGTGCGCAAGACCAAGTAGAGACCATCAGTGAAGCGCTCTTGGCCTTAGATGCGTTGAGCGTCTCTGTTGAAGATGCTGATGCCCACACCGATCAAGAGCAAGCTTTGTTTGGTGAACCTGGCATGCCTGCACCTGCTTCGGG
>JAIXYA010000021.1 GCA_027490485.1 Comamonadaceae bacterium | reverse complement strand
CTGGACAACCCCAGTGCCGCAGAAGTACTCAGAGCATGTTCAGCCAACATCGATGACTTGCGCAAATCGTTGTCCAATTTCATCAAAGACAACACGCCCAAAGTGGCTGGCACAGATGAGGTGGATACCCAACCCACGCTGGGCTTTCAGCGGGTGATTCAACGCGCCATCATGCATGTGCAGTCCACCGGCAACGGTAAAAAAGAAGTCACTGGCGCGAATGTGTTGGTTGCCATCTTTGGTGAAAAAGACTCCCACGCGGTGTATTACCTCCATCAGCAAGGTGTCACGCGCTTGGATGTGGTTAATTTCATTGCCCACGGTATCAAGAAAAACGACCCCCAAGAACCCAGCAAAGGGGCTGAATCCTCGCCCACTGAAAACGAGGAATCCCCAGAGAAATCAGAAAAAGCTTCACCTTTGGAGCAATTCACCCAAAACCTGAACCAATTGGCCAAGGACGGGAAAATTGACCCCTTGATTGGTCGCGAGTACGAAGTCGAGCGGGTGATTCAAATCCTTTGCCGTCGTCGCAAAAACAACCCCTTATTGGTTGGCGAGGCAGGCGTTGGAAAGACCGCTATCGCCGAGGGCTTGGCATGGCGCATTACCCAAAAAGACGTGCCTGAAATTTTGGCCGACTCTCAGGTCTATTCTTTGGACATGGGCGCTTTGCTTGCCGGTACCAAGTACCGAGGTGACTTTGAGCAGCGCCTCAAAGGCGTTTTGAAATCATTGAAGGACAAGCCCAATGCGGTGTTGTTCATTGATGAAATCCACACCTTGATCGGTGCTGGTGCAGCTTCAGGTGGCACTTTGGACGCCTCCAATTTACTCAAACCCGCCCTGAGCTCTGGCCAATTGAAGTGCATAGGGGCCACCACTTTCACAGAGTACCGCGGTATCTTCGAGAAAGACGCGGCACTCTCACGCCGCTTCCAAAAAGTCGATGTGGTCGAGCCGACTGTTGAGCAAACCGTGGATATTCTCAAAGGCTTGAAGTCCCGCTTCGAAGAGCACCACAGCGTTAAGTACGCCTTGGCCGCTTTGCAAGCAGCGGCTGAGCTGAGCGCCAAATACATCAACGACCGCCATTTGCCCGATAAAGCTATTGATGTGATCGACGAGGCTGGCGCTGCTCAACGCATCTTGCCTGTTTCAAAGCGCAAGAAAACCATCAGCAAGGCTGAAATTGAAGACATCGTCGCCAAAATTGCGCGTATTCCGCCAGCCAGTGTGTCCAACGACGACCGCGGCAAACTGCAAACCCTAGAGCGCGATTTGAAAAGCGTGGTCTTTGGCCAAGACAAAGCTTTGGAGGTGTTGGCCTCAGCTGTCAAGATGGCTCGCTCTGGCTTAGGCAAAGCTGATAAACCGATTGGCTCTTTCTTGTTCAGCGGCCCCACCGGTGTTGGCAAGACCGAAGCCGCCAAGCAACTGGCGTACATCTTGGGCATCGAGTTAATTCGCTTCGACATGTCTGAGTACATGGAGCGCCATGCGGTGAGTCGCCTGATTGGCGCACCTCCTGGCTATGTGGGTTTTGACCAAGGCGGTTTGCTGACCGAGGCCGTCACCAAGAAGCCCCATTCCGTGTTGTTGCTGGATGAAATTGAAAAGGCCCATCCAGATATCTTCAATGTGCTGCTACAGGTCATGGACCATGGCACCTTGACCGACAACAATGGTCGTAAAGCCGACTTCCGCAACGTCATCATCATCATGACGACCAATGCGGGTGCCGAGACGATGAACAAATCGACCATTGGCTTTACCAATGCACGTGAAGCCGGTGATGAATTGGCCGACATCAAGCGCTTGTTCACCCCCGAGTTTCGCAACCGCTTGGATGCCACCGTCAGCTTCAAAGCGCTGGACGAAGTGGTCATCATGCGTGTGGTCGACAAATTTTTGCTGCAACTTGAAACCCAATTGGCCGAGAAAAAGGTTGATGTCACCTTCACCGATGTTTTGCGCAAATTCTTGGCGAAAAAAGGTTTCGATCCCCTCATGGGCGCACGTCCCATGCAGCGCTTGATCCAAGACATGATTCGCCGTGCTTTGGCTGACGAGTTATTGTTCGGTCGTCTCACCGAAGGCGGTCGTTTGACCGTGGACATCGACGACAAGGAAGAGGTGTTGCTCGATATCCAACCCTTGCCCAAGAAAGAGTCCAGAGCTTCCAAATCCGAGCCTGCTGAACCCGAAGAAGCTGAGGCGGGCTAAACGTGGCAGGACACAGCAAATGGGCCAATATTCAGCACCGTAAAGGCCGCCAAGATGAAAAGCGCGGCAAAGTTTGGACCCGTGTCATCCGTGAAATCATGGTGGCCGCACGAACCGGTGGCGCTGACCTGAGTGCCAATCCGCGTTTACGCTTGGCCATCGAAAAGGCAAAAGCTGTCAACCTTCCTGCTGACACCGTCAAGCGCAATATCGACAAGGCCACAGGCAACCTTGAAGGCGTGAATTACGAAGAAATTCGCTATGAGGGTTATGGCGTAGGTGGCGTCGCGGTGATGGTTGACACCATGACCGACAACAAAGTTCGCACCGTTGCCGAGGTGCGGCATGCCTTGAGCAAACACGGTGGCAATTTAGGCACAGAAGGTTCTGTGGCCTTTCAATTCAAGCACTGTGGGCAACTCCTTTTGGCACCCGGTACTTCTGAAGACGCGGTCATGGAAGCCGCCTTGGATGCCGGTGCTGACGATGTCTTGGTTGACGAAGATGGGGCTGTTGAAGTTCTAACTTCTCCCACTGCGTTTGAGGCTGTCAAGGCAGCACTTGACGGTGCCGGCCTTTCGGCTGGCATGGCTGAAGTGACCTATCGCCCAGAAGTGACCATTGAACTCAGCGACGACGATAGATTGAAAATGCAAAAAATCATTGATGCCCTTGAAGAACTCGACGATGTTCAAGAGGTTTTTCATAACGCCGCCCTATGAAAATACTGATGGTCGGTGGTGGTGGTCGAGAACATGCACTGGCCTGGAAACTCAATCTTTCGCCTCAGGTTCAACGCATTTACTTAGCCCCAGGCAACGGTGGCACAGCCAAGCAAAAAGACTTTGACCACATAGCGCTCACCGACAAAGTGGCGTTGCGTGAATGGGCGCAAGCCAACCACATTGATCTGACGGTGGTCGGCCCCGAGGCCCCATTGGCTGCTGGCATAGTGGATGAGTTTCGTCACCACGGACTGCGTATTTTTGGTCCCACACAAGCGGCTGCGCAGCTGGAAAGTTCCAAGGCCTTTTCCAAGGCCTTCATGCTCAGGCACGGGATTCCCACCGCTGAATACCAAGTGTTTGAAGACGCTGCCAAAGCCCATGCTTATGTGGATGCCAAGGGTGCACCGATTGTGGTGAAAGCCGATGGCTTAGCGGCCGGCAAGGGAGTGGTGGTTGCCATGAGCATAGAAGAGGCTCATGCGGCGATTGACCATATGCTTGCCAAGGATGCGGGTGTCCAGCACAACCAAGGCGTTGCAAGGGTGGTCATTGAAGAGTTCGTGGATGGGGAAGAGGCCAGTTTCATGGTGGTAGCCCACGGCTTGACCGCATTGCCCTTGGCCACTTCACAGGACCATAAGCGTTTGTTGGATGCTGACCTTGGGCCCAACACGGGTGGCATGGGCGCTTATTCGCCAGCACCGGTGGTCACACCAGAAATACATGCCAAAGTCATGCGGGAAGTGATTCAGCCAACCCTCAAAGGTATGCAACAAGATGGTATTCCCTACTCAGGCTTTTTGTATGCTGGTTTGATGATTGGTCGAGAGGGCAAGCTCAAAGTGCTCGAATTCAACTGCCGAATGGGCGACCCTGAAACACAGCCCATCATGATGCGACTGAAAAGCGATTTGCTTGAATTGCTTTGGGCTGCCACCGAGGCAGACACCGAAACATTGGCAAAAATTGAATTGCAATGGGACAGGCGTTGTGCGCTCGGTGTAGTGATGGCTGCTGCCAACTACCCATCAACGCCCGAGCTTGGACAGGAAATCCATGGACTCCCCACCGACACGGAGGAGGCCATGGTGTTTCACGCAGGCACCGCACTCAGAGGCGGCAAGGTTTTCACAAGCGGTGGACGGGTACTGTGTGTGACTGCTCTTGGCGACACGGTCAAGCAAGCCCAGACCCATGCCTATGCTTTGGCGGACAAGCTGCACTTCGAAGGAATGCAAATGCGAAGAGACATTGGGTTTCGCGCTGTTCGCCGGTAAATTCCAACCCTTCTTTCCAAGGCATCATTTCTATGAACCCTGCTTTTGAACCTGTCAGAGACTTCTTGCTTGGACTTCAGCAACGCATTACCTCGGGTTTAAGTGAGATTGACGGTCATGCGTTTATCAGCGACCCTTGGGAAAAACCACCGGGCGAAACCCTTCAAGGCAATGGCATCACCCAAATTTTAGAAAACGGCAATGTGTTTGAACGTGCTGGTTGTGGTTTTTCGCATGTGCGGGGTCCCAAATTACCCCCATCAGCGACGCAACATCGTCCAGAGCTGGCAGGCTCTTCCTTTGAAGCCATGGGCGTGTCCTTGGTTTTTCATCCACGCAACCCCTATGTGCCTACGGTGCATTTGAATGTTCGGGCTTTGTTGGCCCAACCGGCCTCTGGTGAAGCCGTGGCTTGGTTTGGTGGCGGCATGGATTTGACGCCGTACTATGGTTTTGATGAAGACGCACGACACTTTCATACCGAATGCAAAAAATCACTCGATGGATTTGATTCTTCCTACTATCCGCGATTTAAAAAATGGTGTGATGAGTATTTTTTCCTCAAACACCGAAATGAGCCTCGCGGCGTGGGCGGTATCTTTTTTGATGATTTTTCAGAGCTTGGCTTTGAGAAGAGTTTTGCCATGATGCAAAGTGTGGGGAATGCTTTCAACCAAGCCTATTTTCCGATTGTCACTAAACGCATGGACACACCCTACGGTGAACGTGAACGTAACCACCAACTGTACCGACGGGGTCGTTATGTGGAGTTCAATTTGGTATGGGACAGGGGCACCCACTTCGGTCTGCAATCGGGGGGCCGCACGGAGTCGATTTTGATGTCTTTGCCACCGATGGTGAGTTGGTCCTATCAGCAAAAGCCTGAGGCTGGTTCGGCAGAAGAAAAGCTTTACTCCCACTTTTTGATACCCCAAGATTGGGCGCAAGGCGCTTGAGCCAAGTTCTGCGCATCGGTAT
>JAIXYA010000090.1 GCA_027490485.1 Comamonadaceae bacterium | reverse complement strand
TTTGGCCACAGAGCTCTGATTCGGAATGGTCAGCATCCGCATCCAACGCCCAAGTATTCGCATTTGGTTCACCGCATTGAAAGACTGCGAACCACCACAAACTTGCATCACCGCCAAGGTTTTACCCTGCGTCGGCCGAACAGCGCCAAGCGCCAAAGGAATCCAATCGATCTGACTTTTCATAATCCCAGTCATGGCACCATGACGTTCAGGTGAACACCACACCATCCCCTCCGACCAAGCAGCCAAGTCACGCAACTCCTTAACCTTGGGGTGGGTATCAGGTGCTGCGTCAGGTTGGGGAAGCCCCATAGGGTCAAACACCCTCACCTCTGCACCCATGGCTTCAAGCAAACGAGCAGCTTCAAGCGTCAATAATTTGCTGTAGGAGCGCTCACGTAAGGAACCATACAACAGCAAAATTCTGGGCTGATGGATGGATGCCTGCTGTTGTACCAACAACTGTTGCTGTGGCAGTTTGAAACAGTGTTCATCAAGTTGAGACAATATTTCAGTGACTTTTGACACGCAAGTCCTTTAGATTGGTAAATTTTTTACTCAGATTTCAGTGCTGCAACCAGCACCATAGCGAGAAGTCCACCCACAATCTGCGCCACCACAAAAGCCGGCACATCAGCCGGTGAAATGCCAGCAAATGTATTCGAGAACATACGCCCAAAGGCAGCAGCTGGGTTGGCAAAGGAAGTGCTTGCAGTGAACCAATAGGCAGCGCCAATGTAACAAGCCACCAATGACGAGGCTTTGTCTGAAGGGGAACGCAAAACCACAAACAACAAACCGCCCGTAGCAACTGCTTCAGCGAACCACTGGGCGGGACCTGTTCTGACTTTGGTAGACCATTGCAAAATTTCAAGATCAAACATGGCATGGGCGACCCACGCACCCAATGCGGCACCGATGAGCTGTGCCACCACATACCCCAAAAAATGGTGCTGCGCTAAATCTTTGCGAAGCACCAAGACCAAAGAAACCACCGGGTTGAAGTGAGCACCGCTGACAGGACCGAGGGTTTCAATCAAGACATAAAGAGCAAAGACTGTGGCGAGCGTATTGGCCAACAGCGCAATTGCCATATTGCCCTGCGCCAATTGCTCTGCCATGATGCCCGAACCAATCACTGCGCACAACAAAGCAGCTGTGCCGACCAGTTCCGCGAAATATCGTCGCCAATGAATCATTTTTTTGCAAGATCGCGTGCAGTTTCTTCTATCGCCATCTTGCTAAGGCTTGCCAAAGGAAGACTGATAAAAAGATCCAAACGCCTTCCGATTTGATGCATGGTTTGCTTAAACGCCTCGAGTTTTTCCTCCTCACCACCTACTGCTTCTGACGGATCTGCATAGCCCCAGTGTGCAGTGGCTGGTTGACCAGGCCAATACGGGCACACCTCACCTGCAGCGTTGTCGCAAACAGTGATGACCAAATCCATGTGTGGTGCATCAGGCAAAGCAAAAACATCCCAATTTTTACTGGTCAATCCCTGTGTAGAGATTCCAGCTTTTTCTAATGTTGCAATGGCCAGAGGGTTTGGCTGTTGATTGTCTTTGGGGCTGCTGCCGGCCGAAAAGGCTTTGAATTTGCCTTTCCCCATATGGTTAAGCAATGCCTCAGCCAAAATGCTTCGCGCCGAGTTATGGGTACACAGAAAAAGTACGTTTAACGGTTTTGCTTCAGTCACTTTAATTTCCTTTTGATTAACAACTCTTACAAACTTCCTCAGGGCTGACTTCGCAGACCTCCCCTTGGCAACAGTTTTGGGACAGATACGCCAGCACTGCATTCATGCGGTCGTACTGCGCTCTGTAAATCAGGTTGCGCCCACTGCGCTCTTGAGAAATCAGGTCTGCATTCATCAACTCTTTCAAATGAAATGAAAGTGTGTTGGCTGGCATTCCCAACCCCTGCGCCAACAAGGCAGGCGTTAAGCCCTCCGGGCCTTTGACAACCAAGGACCGAAAAATCTGCAAGCGGCTGGGCTGAGCCAACGCTGCAAGTGCTTTGATGACAAATTTATCTTCCATCATTCAATGATAATGGAAATATATGACACTCTCAAGCTTAAGATAGTTGAGCCCCTCTACACTGTGCAATTTTTGGAGATCAACACGTGGCCCACATGATCATTGGCGGCAAAGCCGTTCAAGCCCAAAGCGGCAAAACCTTGGAAGTACGCTCGCCTGTGGATGGGTTGACCTTCGAAGCAATTCCTCGCGGTGAAGCAGCGGACATTGACTTGGCTGTCGCTGCGGCAAGGCAAGCGCTGAGTGGTGCATGGGGTAAGTTGTCAGCTTTAGAGCGTGGTCGCTTGATGTTAAAGATGGCTCAACATATTCTTGACCATGCAGAAGAGTTGGCTTTGCTTGAAGCACGGGACACCGGAAAACCCATGACCACCGCACGCAATGACATGGTGGTGCTGGCAAGGTATTTTGAGTTTTACGGCTCTGCAGCCGACAAGATCCATGGGGAAGTCATTCCCTTTTTGAATGGTTACCAAGTCAATTTATTGCGTGAGCCCTTGGGTGTCACCGCACACATCATTCCTTGGAATTACCCTGCCCAAATGATGGGACGCAGCATCGGACCTGCACTGGCGATGGGCAATGCGGTGGTGGTGAAGCCCGCCGAAGATGCCTGCCTGAGCTGTCTTCGCATTGCCGAACTGGCCTTGGAAGTGGGTTTCCCCCCAGGCGCTTTGAACATCGTCAGCGGCTTGGGAGAAGAAGCCGGGGCAGCCTTGGCCAAACACCCTGATATCAACTTCATCAGCTTCACGGGTTCGAATGAAGTGGGTGTCTTGATCCAACAAGCCGCAGCGCTGAACGCCGTGAAATGTGTGCTCGAACTCGGTGGTAAGTCGCCACATTTGGTTTTTTCAGATGCCAATCTTGAACTGGCTGCCAGCACTGTGGTGCGAGGCATCATTCAAAACACCGGACAAACCTGCACAGCAGGTAGCCGATTGCTGGTTCAATCTGATTTTTATGAGGAATTTCTATCCTTGGTCGCAGAGAAATTCTCCAGAGTGCGTGTGGGTACACCCGAGATGAATTTAGACTGCGGACCAGTAGTGAATCTGTCTCAACAGCAACGTGTGAACAAGTACATTGCACAAGCCCAACAAGACGGCTTAAAAATTTTGGCGCAAGGGCAAATTGACCCCAATGTTCCCAATGGCGGCTATTACGTCACCCCCACTTTGTTTGGTCAAGTTCCTGCTGAGCATCCCTTGGCCCATGAAGAAGTTTTCGGTCCCGTGTTGGCAGCCATGCCTTTTGTCGACGAGGCCCATGCCATCGCATTGGCAAATGGCACAGATTACGGCCTATTGGCCGCTGTTTGGACTGAAAATGGTGGTCGCCAACAGCGCGTAGCGAAAGCGCTGAAATGTGGTCAAGTGTTTGTGAATTCTTTTGGCGCAGGCGGCGGCGTAGAGCTACCGTTTGGTGGTGTTAAGCGAAGCGGTCATGGTCGCGAGAAAGGATTCATGGCACTGGAAGAAATGAGTACCACCAAAACAGTCATTCATTTTCACGGTTAATCCACCTACTCAGAAAGAAAAAAATGGATCAATTGAAGAACAAAGTTGCCATCGTCACCGGTGCCGGTGGTGGTTTTGGAGAAGGCATTGCCCAAGCCTATGTGGGTGAAGGTGCCAAGGTCATCGTAGCGGATATTCAAGACGCTGCTGCCAAGCGTGTGGCTGCAAGCTTAGGCACACATGCCAGCGCCTTCACTTGCGATGTCACCAATTCAACCCAGGTACAAGCCTTGGTGCAGTATTGCATCGACACCTTTGGCATTCCTGACATCGTGGTTAACAACGCTGGTACCACGCATAAAAACCGTCCCATGTTGGAAGTGGATGAAGCCACCTTCGACAAAGTTTTTAATGTGAATGTGAAGTCCATCTTTCACATGACTCATGCGGTGTTGCCATATTTACGGCAAAAAGGTGGTGGCGTTATTTTGAATATTGGATCAGTGGCAGGCATTCGCCCACGACCTGGGCTGTCTTGGTACAACGCCTCCAAGGGTGCCGTCAACCTGCTGTCCAAGTCCATGGCGGTAGAGCTTGGCCCCGAGAAAATTCGCGTCAATGCTATTTGCCCAGTCATGGGCGTGACGGGTTTGTTTGAAGATTTCATGGGCTTGCCCAACACCCCCGAAAACCGGGCCAAATTCATGTCCACCATTCCGTTAGGTCGCTTCGCCCTTGCAAGTGATGTCGCTGCTGCAGCTGTGTTTTTGGCCAGCGATGCAGCAGAGTTTTTCACAGGCGTTGAGTTTCCAGTCGATGGCGGTCGCACCATCTGACGGCAAAACATTTATCGCGCATAACAACACCATGAAGACTGCTGCCGTCAAACCCCTCGACCATATCACCGTGGTGTCGCTTGAACATGCCATTGCCGCACCTTTTTGTACCCGTCAGTTGGCTGATTTAGGGGCTAGGGTTATCAAGGTTGAACGCCCCGATGTGGGGGACTTTGCCCGCAATTACGACCAACGCGCTAGGGGAGCGTCATCACATTTTGTGTGGGTTAACAGATCGAAAGAAAGTTTGGCCTTGGACTTGAAAAATCCCGAGCACCTTCTTGTCATTCAGAAATTAATTGCCAAAGCTGATGTGCTGGTACAAAACTTGGCGCCAGGTGCGACTACCCGCATGGGTTTAGACGCAAAAAGCTTAAGAGCAGCGCATCCACGTTTGATCGTTTGCGATATTTCTGGCTATGGCAACGAGGGTCCTTACCGCGACAAGAAAGCCTATGACTTGCTGATTCAAAGCGAGGCTGGTTATTTGTCGGTGACCGGCACACCAGAGACCCCCAGCAAAAGCGGAAACTCGATTGCCGATATTGCCGCTGGTATGTACG
>JAIXYA010000062.1 GCA_027490485.1 Comamonadaceae bacterium | reverse complement strand
TCCGGTGGGCTTGCTCACCTGCGTCACCGGCGTGTCGGGTTCGGGCAAATCCACCTTGGTGAACGACACCTTGTACGCGGCCGCGGCCAAGCAAATCCACCGCGCCCATGAAGAACCAGCGGCGCACGACGACATTTTGGGCCTGTACAACTTCGACAAAGTCATCAATGTCGACCAGTCGCCGATTGGCCGCACACCCCGCTCCAACCCCGCCACCTACACCGGCTTGTTCACGCCGCTGCGCGAACTGCTGGCCGAGGTGCCGATGGCACGTGAACGCGGTTATGGCGCCGGTCGCTTTTCCTTCAATGTGGCGGGTGGCCGCTGCGAGGCTTGCCAGGGTGACGGCATGGTGAAAGTGGAAATGCACTTTTTGCCCGATGTCTATGTGCCTTGCGATGTGTGCAATGGCCAGCGTTACAACCGCGAAACCTTAGAGGTGCTCTACAAGGGCCAGAACATCGCGCACATTTTGAACATGACGGTGGAAGACGCTTTGGCGTTTTTCGGCGCTGTGCCCGCCTTGGCGCGCAAGCTGCAAACCTTGATGGATGTGGGCTTGGGCTACATCCGCTTGGGGCAAGCGGCGACCACGCTCTCAGGCGGCGAAGCGCAGCGGGTGAAGCTGGCCTTGGAGTTGTCGCGCCGTGACACCGGCCGCACGCTCTACATCTTGGACGAACCCACTACCGGCTTGCATTTCGCCGACATCGATTTGCTGCTCAAGGTGCTGCGCCAGTTGGTCGATGCAGGCAACACCATGGTGGTGATCGAGCACAACCTGGATGTGATCAAAACCGCCGATTGGGTCATCGACATGGGGCCCGAGGGCGGCAGTGGCGGCGGCCAAGTCGTGGCGGTGGGCACGCCCGAAGAGGTGGCCGCCAACCCACAGAGCATGACTGGGCGCTACTTGAAGCGCTTATTTGAGCTTGCAGGCTTGCGCCAAGGCCAGCGCTAGCTCATCAAAAATCGTCATCGCTGCTGGCGTGGGAATCAAAAACTTGGTGCGGCGGTTGCCCGCGTCATGCGCCAACTCAATCATGTCCGCGTCAAGCAAATCATTGATTTTTCGATGATTTTTCGCCGGTGAACCAATTCGGCGCATTTGCATGGCTTGTGATACGTTCAATGGAGCACCATTTTGATGGGCTATTGTTACGGCCATCAATAACGATTTAGCATCGTTGTCTGGCAAAGTCGCGTAGTGCGTTTCTTCGATCTTGCTGGCGCTGGCTAAATAGCGCACAAGACACTCTCTGTTTGTCATGACTCATCACTTTTCTGAAGCCATAACCATACTTCAAATCAGGGTATAGCGTATTAACCTGTCATAGACATACAATTTTTGTGATAAGAGTAATTTAAAAAATGAAATTTATCGAAACTTATTTATTTATCAAATATCTTTATTTATGTTTGCAATTCATGCCTCAGGGAGAGAGCGGCCAAGCGAGCCGCCTGTGCGAAATCTGTCCCTTGTGAGGCATACAACACCGCTCGGGAAGCGTTGACGATGATGGGGCCTGTTGGGGTCAAGCCAGCCTTCACCGTGGCCTTGGCGTCGCCGCCTTGGGTACCCACCCCGGGGATCAACAAAGGCAAGTTGTGTGCGATAGCGCGCACACGGGCGATCTCTTCGGGGTAGGTAGCGCCCACCACCAAACCGAGCTGCCCGTTGAGGTTCCAAGGGCCTTGGGCGAGTTGGGCGATGTGTTCAAACAAACGCGGATGGCCCGCCACGTCTGACAAATGCTGGTTTTGCAAATCGTCACCGCCGGGGTTGGAGGTGCGGCACAACAAAAAAGCGCCTTTGCCGTGGTATTTCAAATAAGGTGCGACAGAGTCAAAACCCATGAAGGGCGACAGTGTTACCGCGTCTGCGCCATAGCGCTCAAACGCCTCGATGGCGTATTGCTCGGCAGTGCTGCCAATGTCGCCACGTTTGGCGTCCAAGATGATGGGCACTGTCGGTGCCACGTTTCGGATGTGCGCGATCAAACGTTCGAGTTGGATTTCGGCACGGTGTGCCGCAAAGTAAGCGATTTGCGGCTTGAAGGCGCAGACCACGTCGTGGGTAGCGTCCACGATAGAGGCGCAAAAATCAAAAATATGCGTGGCATTCTGCCCCAAGTGGGCGGGAAATTTACGCGGTTCGGGGTCGAGTCCCACACACAGCAAGGATTGGTTTGTGTGCGTGGCTTGGGCGAGTTGCTCTGAAAAAATCATGGCCCATTGTAGAAAGTGCGCAGGCCTTAGCATTGCCCCATGCCTAGACTCTCACGCCAACACCTGCTCATGCTGGTTTTTCTTACCTTGGTGTGGGGCAGCAACTGGCCGGTCATGAAGATGGGCGTGAGCGGCTACCCGCCTCTGACCTTTCGCACTTGGAGCCTGCTGTTGGGCTGGCCGGTCATTGGCTTGGTGCTGTGGCGCATGAAAGTGCCTTTTTACGTGCCTAAAGCCCAGTGGCGCGAACTGTTCACACTGGCTTTTTTCAATATGTTCATTTGGTATGGCTTGGTCATCGTGGCCTTGGCTTCGCTGTCCAGTGGCCGCGCTGCCATCTTGGGCTACACCATGCCGATTTTTTCTGCGCTGTGGGGCGTGTTGTTGTTTCACACGCCGCTGCGACTGCGTGGCTGGCTGGGTGTGGCGAGTGCTGCATTGGCAGCCTTGTTGCTGCTGTGGCACGAGGTGAGCGTCCTCAGTGGCCATCCTTTCGGTGTGTTGATGATCTTGGTGGCGGCCGCGTCCTGGGGCTACGGCACCCAGCGCATGCGCCACACCACGGCCACGGTGGCCACCCTGACCTTGGCGTTTTGGATGACCGGTTTGACCACGCTGGTGATGTGTGTGTTGTCGTGGGTGTTTGAGCCCTACCCGTGGGTCATACCCAGTGAGCGGGTGTGGTGGGCGATTGCTTACAACGCCATAGGCGTGTTTGGTTTTGCGCAGCCGGCATGGTTGATTTTGGCGCGTAATCTGCCGCCGCTGGCCTCCACCTTGAGCGTGATGCTCATCCCCGTGCTCGGCGCTTTCAGCGGCGCGTGGTGGTTGGGTGAGCAGCTGCATTGGCAAGACATTGCTGCGGTCTTGCTGATTGTGGTGGCGATTGCCTCGGTGCTATGGCCGACGCGTGAGGCTGTGCGCCAGGCATAAATCGGCCCAGGCTTTGGCCTTGTCAAGCGGTGTTCGCAACAAGGACTGGGGGTGGTAAGTCACCACCACCGGTGTGTTGGCAAAGCGATGCACTTGGCCGCGCAGTTTGCCCAAGGGCTGGGAGGCCAGATCTGCCGAGGTGGCGGTCAACACGCTTTGCACCGCCCAACGGCCCATGGCCACAATGACTTGCGGTTGCAGCAGCGCCACTTGGCGCTCAAGGTAAGCGCGGCATTGCTGCAACTCTTCGGCATCGGGGTTGCGTTGCGCAGGGACACGGCATTTGAGCACCGGCACCACGGTTGCGGTCAATTGGTCTGGCGCTGCATGGCGAGCCATGCCCAAAGCCAGCAGCATGGCGTCGAACAACTCGCCCTCGGTGTTGACAAACATATCGCCCTTGCGCTCTTCCTCTAAGCTTGGCGGGTCGGTGATGATGAGCCAATCGGTACGGGGCGGGGGCATTAATGGACTGGCATTGCTAAATACGCTTTGCTGGCGTGTTTCGCACAGGTTGCAGGCTTGGCACAGGCTGGCAGCGTTTTGCAGCGCTGCCCAATCCATCTCAGCCAAACCTTCAGGCAAAGCTTTCAGTACGAGCGCGGCTGGCGCGGGTGCGCTGGGCGAGGAGGTCACGCTAGGCGAGGCCGTGGCTTGGGCAACCCGAGCCACGGGTCGCACAACAGGTGGGGCTGGGGTTTCTGCGCGCAGCGTTGGATCAGGCTGCACCAACGGCTCAACCGCGGCATTGGGTTGCCATACCCGAACCCCCATGGCAGCCAGCATCGCGCGCTGTCGGGTATCCAAAGACAGTGTCATGCCAAAGCCTTCACCACTGCAGGCCCATGACCACCGCGTCTTCGCGTTGGTTGGAAGACACGGGATAGTAGTTTTTTCGTTCGCCTTGCAGGTCAAAACCATGGGCTTGGTACAAAGCCATGCCGGCACGGTTACTGGCCCGAACCTCAAGCCAGATGGCATGAACACCTCGCTCGCGTGACCAGTCGATCAGCGTGCGCAACATATGGCCGCCCCAGCCTCGGCGCTGAAACCCTGGGGCCACAGTGATATTGAGCAAATGCAACTCATCGGCACCCCGCATGGCCACCAAATAGCCCAGCAAATGTTCGCCTTGAAACCACACCGGCATGTGGTAGCCCGAGGCAATAGAGTCCACGAAATTGCCTTGTGTCCATGGGTGGGAGTACGCGCTTTGTTCCACATTCAACACCTGTGGCAGGTGCTGAGACGTCATTTGCACAGTGCTTGCGCTGGCAAAGTCGGGCGGGGCGGGAAAAGGCATTTTCAAGCGCATGGTGGAGGTACAGTTTAGGTGCTGCGCGAAACGTTTGCAGCCAAGCGCTCCGCGCTGGTGAGCGCCACCTTGTCGCGAACATACAGCGGCAAAGCCTCGGCAGGGCTGACGCTTTCGCCCCGAGCATAGGCCAATGCGGCCAAGTCCAGCATGACCTCGGCTTGCGGCCACGCTTCTATGGCCACGCCGCCTTGGCTTAAGGTTGACGCAAAGGCGTCGGGGTAAATCGCGTGTGCGTTGCTGGCCAGCACAAAACCTTGCTCCTGCCATCCTGCAGGAAAAACCAAGGCCTCGGGTTGACTCAATGACGGGGCCTCTAGGCAGCGCCAGCCTTCAGGCCCATGCTCATAAGCCGCCGCATACACCTGACCCATACGGGCGTCGAGCACACTCAGTACACGACAAAATTGCGGGTTGCTTTGTCGCTTCGCTTCTCG
>JAIXYA010000269.1 GCA_027490485.1 Comamonadaceae bacterium | reverse complement strand
TAGTAGCGCAGCCACTCCGGATTCAAACCTTGATTGATGTAACTCTCTGCAGTAATGAATGTACCGCGGCTTTTGCTCATCTTCGCGCCGTCAACAGTCAGGAAACCGTGTGCATTGACCTTGGTTGGTGTACGCAAGCCTGCGAACTCCAGCATGGCTGGCCAGAACAGGGCGTGGAAATAAAGAATGTCTTTGCCGATGAAGTGAATCATCTCGGTGTTGCTGTCGGCTTTCAGGAATTCCTGGTAGTCCACACCAATTCGTTCGCACAGGTTTTGGAAGCTGGCGAAATAGCCCACGGGCGCATCAAGCCACACATAAAAGTATTTGCCAGGCGCATCGGGAATTTCGAAGCCGAAGTAGGGCGCGTCGCGCGAGATGTCCCAGTCGGCAAGTTTGCCGCTTCCTTCCTCACCCAGCCATTCCTGCATTTTGCGGCTGGCTTCGACCTGAAGGCGGCCTGGGCTTTGGGTCCACTGGCGCAAAAAGTTTTCACAACGCGGGTCTGACAACTTGAAAAAGTAGTGGTCAGAGCTTTTGCGAACAGGCGCAGCACCCGACACAGTGGAGTACGCATTTTTCAGTTCAGTGGGCTGGTAGGTTGCACCACACACTTCACATGAATCGCCGTATTGGTCTTTCGCGCCGCACTTGGGGCATTCGCCCTTGATGAAACGGTCAGGCAAGAACATGTTTTTCTCGGGGTCGAAAAACTGCTCGATGGTTTTGCGCTCGATCAGCGTGCCGCCTTGGGTCTCGGGCAGGTCACGCAGGTCGCGGTAAATCTGTTGCGCCAAGGCGTGGTTCTCAGGCGCGTCGGTGCTGTGCCAGTTGTCAAAGGAAATGTGGAAACCGTCCAGGTACTGCTGGCGGCCAGCAGCGATGTTGGCGACAAACTGCTGGGGGCTCAGACCCGCTTTTTCCGCGGCGATCATGATGGGTGCGCCATGGGTGTCGTCGGCGCAGACAAAGTTGACCGCGTGGCCCTGCATGCGCTGGTAACGCACCCAAATATCGGCCTGGATGTACTCCATCATGTGCCCGATGTGGAAGTTGCCATTGGCATAGGGCAGGGCGGTGGTGACAAATAAGCGGCGCTGGGTCATGAGGGGGTCAGTACAGAGAGGGAGGCTGATTTTATGCGGCGCTAATCACGATGATGGCATTGAGTTCTTCACATGCGGCTTCGAACACTTCTGGCGGTACCTGTTTCCATGCATGGGGACGTGCGCCACGCTCACGCCATGCGAATGATTTGGGCTGATGGGTCAGTACATAACAAACCTCACCTTTGGTCGAGGTGAATTTGACAGCAAAGGGATTGGTTTCATTGCTTTGGGCGTGTGTCATGGGCAGGCCAATGACCAACTGGGTACGCTCGTTGAAGGCCTTGGGGGACAGCACCAGCATGGGGTGTTCGTCTTTCATCTCAGAACCAACTTGGGGATTGAAATTGACCCAAATCATGTCCCGACGATCGGGCACCCACTGCTTGGACACGGAAGCCATCAGAACACTTCGGGACCTACGCGCCCGGTTGCCATGACTTCCCCGCCGTGGGTAGCAGGGTCATAAGCTTTGAGCTTTTGCGCGAGTGTTAATTTAGGTTTTCCTGCGGTACGCAAAAAAACGCCACCTTCAACCACCTCAACTTTGATCGGTTGGCCACGGGTGAAACGAGCGGCTTTGGCCACTTTGGCGGTGATGCGAACTGCCAGGCCGTTGCCCCACTCTTGTATGGTCTGATCGACGGACACGATGGCGGTCATAGATGCTCCTTGGGCTTGGGTTGGCGTTCGCAGGTAAGTGTGGATTGTATCAACATGTATCAACAAATCGGTGTGATGAGGCAGAACTTTCGTCTAGGCGTGGGTCGCAGGTCGGCCGTAGCCGACGTTGTGCCAGCATGGAGGCGAGGCCGAGCCTGCGGCCTGCGCATACAGATTGCTTCAGCCCTAAGGGCTTCGCAATGACAGTAGATTGCTTCGCTGCGCTCGCAATGACACTAACGTGCAACGATGCTGTGGCCTCGTTAGACTAGCGCCCTTTCCCTGACAGACACACTGGAGTACCTATGGCCCTGAGCGAACAAGACGTCACCAACGCACTGAAAACCGTGGTGGACCCTCTCACTGGTCAAGACTTCGTCAGCAGCAAATCGGTCAAAAACCTGCAACTCCAAGGCGGCGATGTGAGCTTCGAGGTGGAACTGGGCTATCCCGCCAAAAGCTTGTGGGCGGCGTTTGAGCAGCAGTTGCAGCATGTGGTCGGTCAGGTGCCTGGGGTGAACTCGGTCAAGGCCAAGGTGACATCCAAAGTGATTGCCCATGCGGCCCAGCCCGGCGTGGCCCTGCTGCCGCAGGTGAAAAACATCATTGCCGTGGCGTCTGGCAAAGGCGGGGTGGGCAAGTCCACCACCGCGGCCAATTTGGCGCTGGCCTTGGCTGCCGAGGGTGCCAGTGTGGGCTTGTTGGACGCAGATATTTATGGCCCCAGCCAACCCATGATGATGGGCTTGTCCGGCAGACCCGAGAGCAGTGATGGCAAAACCATGCAGCCGCTTGAAGCGCATGGGGTGCAGGTGATGTCGATTGGCTTTTTGGTGGCGCAAGACCAAGCGACGGTCTGGCGCGGCCCCATGGCCACGCAGGCGCTGGAGCAGTTGCTGCGCCAAACCAATTGGCAAGACCTGGATTACCTGATCGTCGACATGCCCCCCGGTACCGGCGACATTCAGCTCACCCTCAGCCAACGGGTGCCGCTGACCGGCGCGGTGATCGTCACCACGCCGCAAGACATTGCCTTGATTGATGCCTTGAAAGGCATTCGCATGTTCCAAAAAGTGGGCGTGCCGATTCTTGGCATCGTGGAGAACATGGCGGTGCATATATGCAGCCAATGTGGACACGCCGAACACATCTTCGGTGTGGAAGGCGGCAAAAAAATGGCGAATGCCGAGGGCATGGCGTATTTGGGCGCTTTGCCTTTGAGCATGGCCATCCGCGTGCAAGCCGACAGCGGCCTGCCCAGCGTGGTGGCCGACCCCGATGGCGAGGTGACCGGCATTTACAAAGCCGTGGCGCGTCAATTGGCGGTGGCGGTGGCTGCTAAGGCCAAGGACTTTTCGTCCAAGTTCCCCACCATCAAGGTCTCCAAAGACACCTGAAACGGGGTTATCGGCAAGATGCATTAAAGTGCATGTATGCGCAACACCCCGCTGGACGAAAAACACCCCTACCTGATCGCTTTGGGCGAGCGGGTGCGCCTGCTGCGTTCTCGCAGGGGGCTGTCGCGCAAAGCGGCCGCGGCCCGGGCGCAGGTGTCCGAGCGGCATTGGGCGAACTTGGAGTCCGGCATGGGCAACGCCTCCATCTTGGTGTTGTTGCAAGTGGCCAAAGCCTTGCAATGCAATATGGTGAGCTTGCTTGAAGAGTCCCCGCAAGCCGGTTTGGCACCGCGCCAACACATTGCACTCATTGGTCTGCGTGGTGCGGGCAAGTCCACTTTGGGCAAGCGTTTGGCCAAAGAGTTGGGTTATGTGTTTGTCGAACTCAGCCGTGTCATTGAACAACTGGCCGGTTGCAGCATCAGTGAAATTCACGGCCTCTACGGTCCACAGGCTTACCGCCGGTATGAGCGACGCGCTTTGGAAGACAGTTTGACGCACAACACCCATGCGGTGTTGGCCACACCGGGTGGTTTGGTGTCAGAGGACGCCACCTTCACCCTGCTGCTTGGAAAGTGCTTCACGATTTGGCTGCAAGCCACGCCCGAAGACCACATGGCAAGGGTGTTGGCACAGGGCGACACCCGTCCCATGGCGGCCAGCACCGAGGCGATGCAGGATTTGCGCCGCATTCTGGTCAGCCGCAGCCCGTTTTATGCCAAGGCGGATTTGCACTTTGACACCAGCGCTCAGTCTGAAGAGCAAAGCTTTCAGGCCTTGAAAAAAGCTTGGTTAGAGCAGATGTAAACATCTGCAATATATTGCATTAACTGGCATAAATTCTGCAGGATGATGCAGGGCTTGAGCAGGAGAGCCCGCATGTCCGATTTCAAAGTTGATTACCAAACCAACCCCAGCCAATACCGCCACTGGACCTTGAGTGTGGACGGTGAAATTGCCACCTTGTCTTTGGATATTCAAGAAGATGGCGGCATCCTGCCAGGTTACAAGCTCAAGCTGAATTCCTACGACCTGGGCGTGGATATCGAACTGCACGATGCGTTGCAACGTGTTCGTTTCGAGCACCCCGAGGTCAAGTCGGTGGTGGTCACCAGCCTGAAAGACCGTATTTTTTGCTCTGGCGCCAACATCTTTATGTTGGGTTTGTCCACCCATGCATGGAAGGTCAACTTCTGCAAATTCACCAATGAAACCCGCAACGGCATTGAAGACAGCAGCCGCCACAGTGGCCTGAAGTTTGTCGCTGCGGTCAATGGCGCTTGTGCAGGCGGCGGCTACGAACTGGCCTTGGCCTGCGACGAGATTGTGTTGGTGGACGACCGCTCGTCCAGCGTCTCTTTGCCTGAAGTGCCGCTGTTGGGCGTGTTGCCCGGCACGGGCGGCCTCACCCGCGTGACCGACAAGCGCCATGTGCGCCACGACCACGCCGATATTTTTTGCACCAGCGTCGAAGGTGTTCGCGGCCAAAAGGCCGTGGACTGGCGTTTGGTGGACGCGATCGCCAAGCCTGCGCAGTTTGCCGAGGTGGTGGCTAAGCTCGTGAAGCAACTGCCCGCCCACAGCAAACGCGCTGGTGTCGCGGCCAAAGGCCAGGGCGTTCAGCTCAAGCCCTTGCACAAAACAGCAACAGCTGACAGCTTGCACTATGGCTATGTGCAGGTCGACATCGACCGCGCCAAGCGCACCGCCACCCTCACCGTGTCTGCGCCCAAAACCGCCGTGCCCAACACCCTGGAGGCCATTCAACAAGCCGGTGACAGCTGGTACCCCTTGCAAATGGCGCGTGAGTTGGACGACGCGATTTTGAATTTGCGCACCAACGAACTCGACATCGGTACTTGGCTGCTGAAAACCACCGGCGACGCCGCACTGGCTTTGCAATCGGACGCGGTGCTGGTGCAGCACCAAGCGCATTGGCTGGTGAACGAAACCATTGGTTTGCTGCGTCGCACCTTGGCTCGTTTGGACGTGTCTTCACGCTCCTTGTTCGCCTTGATCGATGAAGGCACGTGCTTTGCAGGAACCTTGGCCGAGTTGGCGTTTTGTGCCGACCGTGCTTATATGTTGGCACTGCCTGATGCGCCTGAACAAGCACCCCACATCACCTTGAGCGAACTCAATATGGGCTACTTCCCCATGGTGAACCACCAGTCGCGTTTGCAGCGCCGTTTCTACGAAGAAACCGCGCCGCTGGAAGCGGTTCGTGCCGCCATCGGCAAAGCCTTGGACGCCGATCAAGCCCTGGCCCTCGGCTTGGTCACCGCCGCCCCTGACGACATCGACTGGGCCGACGAGTTGCGCATCGCCATCGAAGAACGTGCCGCCATGTCGCCCGACTCCCTGACGGGCTTGGAAGCGAATTTGCGCTTCGCCCAAAAAGAGTCGATGGAAACACGCATTTTTGGCCGCTTGTCAGCATGGCAAAACTGGATCTTCAACCGACCCAATGCGGTCGGCGACAAAGGCGCTTTGAAGGTTTATGGCAAAGGCGAGAAAGCCGCTTTTGACATGAACCGCGTATGACCACAGATTGCTTCGCTTCGCTCGCAATGACGTCTTCGCCACCCGCCATGCCGTCATTGCGAGCGCAGCGAAGCCATCCACCCCTTTTAACTTCACTTGGAGACCCTGATGTCAGCCATTAACTACAGCGAAAAAATTCCCAACAACGTCAATCTGAGCGACGACCGCACCTTGCAACGCGCCTTGGAGCAGTGGCAGCCCAACTTCATCAACTGGTGGGACGACATGGGCCCCGAAGGCACGACCGACAGCGAGGTGTATTTGCGCACCGCGGTCAGCGTGGACCCGCAAGGTTGGGCGCAGTTTGGCCACGTGAAGATGCGCGACTACCGCTGGGGCATCTTTTTGAACCAAGGCGAAGCCGACCGCAAAATCCATTTCGGTGACCACAAAGGCGAAGCCGCTTGGCAAGACGTGCCTGGCGAACACCGCGCCAATTTGCGTCGCATCATCGTGACCCAAGGCGACACCGAACCCGCGTCTGTTGAACAGCAACGCCACCTGGGCCTGACCGCGCCCAGCATGTACGACCTGCGCAACCTGTTCCAAATCAACGTGGAAGAAGGACGTCACCTGTGGGCCATGGTGTATTTGCTGCACAAGCATTTCGGTCGCGATGGCCGTGAAGAAGCCGAGGCATTGTTGGAGCGCCGCAGCGGCCAAGAAGACAACCCCCGCATCTTGCAAGCCTTCAACGAGCAAACCCCCGATTGGTTGAGCTTCTTCATGTTCACCTACTTCACCGACCGCGACGGCAAGTTCCAGTTGTGCGCTTTGGCCGAGAGCAGCTTCGACCCCCTGGCTCGCACCTCCAAGTTCATGCTGACCGAAGAAGCGCATCACATGTTTGTGGGCGAGTCCGGCATTTCACGCGTGATCCAGCGCACCTGCGCTGCCAAAAAAAAAAAAAAAACCGACGACGTGGGCAAGTTGCGTGCGGCCGGTGTGATCGATTTGCCCACCATCCAGCGCTACTTGAACTTTCACTTCAGCGTGACCATCGATTTGTTCGGCGCTGACGAGTCCAGCAACGCGGCCACCTTCTATTCCACCGGCATCAAAGGCCGCTATGAAGAAACCAAGCGTGACGACGACCATGTGCTGCGCGGTCAAACCTACAAAGTGCTGCACGTGGTCAATGGCCAGTTGCAAGAAAAAGAAGTGCCCATG
>JAIXYA010000285.1 GCA_027490485.1 Comamonadaceae bacterium | reverse complement strand
CTACACGACGCTCTTCCGATCTAAGCACTCGGGGCCGAGTTCAACATTGTCAAAGAACATGGTGAAGGACACCTCTGGCACATGCAGGGTGGTTTCGATCGGTGTGCGGGTGATGCCTGGCGCGTTGGCAGGAATGATGAACAAGGACAGTTGGTGCCGCCCTTGCGCATCCACCATCTCGCTGCGACACACCACCATGATGGCGTCGGCTTCATCCACACCCGAGGTCCAGTACTTGGTGCCATTCAGCAGCCAACCATTGCCATGGCGTTTTGCGGTGGTGGTGACCTTGTGGGTGTTGGTACCCGCATTGGGCTCGGTGATGGCAAACGACATGCGTTTTTTGCCAGAGGCCAAACCAGGCAGCCATTCGTTCTTCAAAGCCTCACTGCAGTGGGCTTGAATAATGGGGGCGCATATAGACCCAATCACCAGCGACAACATGGGGCAGCCTTGTGCAGCTGTTTCTTCCACGATGACGTTGTAGTCAGCCAAACCGCTGCCACCACCGCCATATTCCTCGGCAATATGGACGCCCAAGAAGCCTGCCTCGCCCATGGCGGTCCACAATTCGGTGGGCTTGGCTTTGCGTTTGACAACATCTTGAAAGTAGCTACGACCAAAACTGCCCACCAATTTCCCCACACTGTCTCGCAGCATGGGATGGTGGTCTGCGGTATCAACCAGGGTAGAACCAAAAATATTTGACATGGTGTTTATGAATGTGATGTAGATAAAAAGCAGGCCATCAACGACTGATGGGCCACTCGAAAAAACCTTGACCCGACTTTTGCCCTAGGTGACCTTTGGCCACCATGTCTTCAAGCAGGCGTGGCGGTGCATAGCGCGGCCCCAGGGCCTGGCTCAGGTGACGAGCAATGTCCAAGCGAACATCCAAGCCAACGATGTCGCTCAAACGCAATGGACCCATGGGATGGCGGTATGCAGTCACCATGGCGTGATCAATATCCTGCGCACTGGCGACACCGTCTTCCAACATACGCATGGCTTCGAGTGAAGCAATCAAATCTAAACGGCTGGTTGCAAAGCCCGGCACATCACGCACCGTGATGGTGGTCTTGCCCGTGCTTTGGGCCCACTGCTTGGCAAGCGCCAAGCTGTCTTCGCTGGTGTCTTTGCCACGGATCAACTCCACCATGGGCAAAGACCACACAGGGTTGAAAAAATGCATGCCCAAAAACTTGCTGGCGTCTGGCAAGGCGGTGGCAAGTTGGTCAATCGACATGGAGCTGGTATTGCTGGCCACCAAACGCGGCTCGCGCAATGCAAGGTCCGCCAATACCTTCAATTTCAATTCAAGTCGCTCGGGTACCGACTCGATCACCAAATCCAAGCCCATGGGCAATTTGTCAATGGGTTTCACCCTTTGCACACCTTCAGAGGCTGCCAGTGCTTGTTGCGAAGTCAACTTGCCGCGCTTCAAGCCCCCTGCTGCTGCATCTTTCAAGGTTTGACGCATCACGGTGCTGCGCTTGTCATCAGGTTCAACCACCCACACGTTCCAACCGGCCACCACATAGACATAGGCAATGCCCACACCCATGGTGCCACCGCCAATGACAGCCATGCTTAATGAAGGTGTGAGGGAATCAATGGCCATGAGATTGTGTTTGGGATTTGACACTCACCATCGCCAAGGCCAAGGAGGCCAAATAGGCGGTCACTTGCTCAAGACTCAATCGCCCATTGGCACGGAACCACACTGGCGCCCAACCCACAATGCCGCCTATGGCCAAGGCGGTGAGTTGCACATCGTCCGCTTGGAACTCGCCGGATTTCACACCCAGGCTAATCAACTCCACCAGACGTTGATCGAAACCACGGCGCAGCAGGTTGATGGCATCGCGGTCTTTTTGCTCTAACTCTTTTTCTTCGCGGCTGTAAATCATGGCGTGCGGCTGATGCGTCAATACAGCGGTCAAAAAATCGCGAACCACAGTTTCCAAACGGACAGTGGCTGATGCATCTTGGGCCATCGCACGGTTCAAGGACTCATGGGCCAGTTGAATCGCACGGGAGCAAATTTCCACCAACAGTTCATTTTTGGAAGCGAAGTGTGCATAGATAAAGGGCTTGGTAACTTGCAGCTCGTTAGCAACCTGCTCCAAAGTTGTTTTGCCATAACCTTGGCGGTAGAAAAGATCAACCGCAGCCGCCACAATACGTTCGCGCTTGAGGTGTGAAATCGCTTCACGCATGTCTTGGGGTTCTGCGGTGCTTGCCATGTGTGCTGCGCCTCAGACCTTGGCCAACGATGCTGTGTCTTCAAGCGCCGCAGGTGTTTTGTTGAAAGAAAAACCCGAATACCCTTCCTCGGCACAACGCTGCAAGATGCGTCGATAGCCCCTCACTCCGCCAGAGTAAGGCATGAACACACGCGGCTTTCCTTGGACTTCGGCGCCGTTGTAATAGGAGTCGGTGCTCAGGTAAAGCGTTTCTTTCACGCGGTCATTGATGTGCTGGCCCCAAATTTTTTCAGCCTCGGGTTGGGCTTCTACCTCTACTGAGCCCTCGCTTTGCATTTTTTGCACCAGTCCTGCCATCCAATCGATTTGCTCTTCGGTAGAGACCATCACATTGCTCAGCAAGGAAGGGCTGCCAGGGCCCACGACGATGAACATATTGGGGAAGTCTGAAACACCAATTCCCAAATGTGTCACCGGACCATCAGCCCATTTTTTCTTCAGTGTCATGCCGTGTCGACCAATGATGTCGGGCTTGAACAATGAGCCCGTGAATACATCAAAACCGGTTGCAAAAATGATCATGTCAAAAGCATGCGATTTCGCTTGTGTGCGAATACCTTCTGGGGTGAACTCAACGATGGGCGACTCACGGACATCCGCCAGTTCGACGTTGTCGCGGTTGAAGGATTGGAAATAGCCGCTGTCAACAGAGGGTCTGCGTGCGGCAAAGGGATGGCCTTTGGGTGTCAGCTTGTCTCTCAGCACAGGGTCATCCACCACAGAGGCAATTTTCTTGCGAATGAATTCTGCGGCGGTGTCGTTGGCTTCTTTTTTCAGCAAGATATCGAAATACGTCAAAGCAAAACCAAAGCCCAATCGGTTCCATGCTGCCTCATAGGCCTTTTCGCGGTCTTCTGCAGACACATCCAGCGCGGAAGTTTTGTTGGGCATGAACCCCAAGCCGGTTGCCGAATTCCAAGCGCGTTCGCGGCGCTCGCGGTAACTTGCCTTGACTGCACGGTCTTCTTCATCGGTCACAGGGGCATTGGCAGCAGGAATACTGAAATTGGCCGTACGTTGAAACACCGTCAGGTGCTTGGCTTCTTTGGCGATGATGGGGGTCATTTGCATGCCAGACGAGCCCGTGCCAATGATGGCAACATGTTTACCGGCATAGTCCACTTTGTGTTTGGGCCACATGCCGCTGTGAATCACCTCGCCTTTGAAATCGGATAAGCCTGGGTAGTTGGGTGACTTTGTCGCCGATAACTGCCCCACACACATCATCAGGTACTTGGCACGAACAGACTTGCCACCTTCGGTGGCAATGACCCAGGTGGCAGATGCTTCGTCATACGTGGCATTCGTCATGCGGGTGTTGAACTGAATGTCTCGGCGCAAATCAAAACGATCAGCCACATGGTTGATGTAGCGAAGAATTTCGGGTTGGGTGGCGTAGCGCTCGCTCCAGCGCCAGTCTTGCTCTAACTCTGGCGAAAAGCTGTAGGAGTAGTCGTAACTTTCCACGTCGCAACGCGCACCTGGGTAGCCGTTGTGGTACCAAACGCCACCGATATCAGGGCTGGCTTCAATCACCAAAACCTTATGCCCTTGAGAACGAAACCGGTAAAGGGCTCGCAAACCTGCAAATCCCGCCCCAACAACCAAAACATCAACTTGATCCATGCAACTCTCTGCGCTTTCTGATTGGTAAATTTAAATACGGATAAATTGAGCGGTACGTTTTTCACGAAAAGCGTTGACCGCTTCTTGGTGATCAGCGGTCTGGCTTGACATGGCCTCGTAAGCAAGTGAAGTCTCCATCACCGACTGCACCAGTTGCTTCAATCCTATGTTGATAGAGGCCTTTGTCCAGCAAATCGATTGTGTAGCGCCTGCAGCCAAACGGTTGGCGAATGCTGCAACCTTGGCATCAAGCGCCGAAGAAGGCACCGCATGGTTGATGAGCCCCATTCGAGCCGCCTCTGGTGCAGGTATCAAATCTCCCGTTAGGAGGTATTCTTTTGCCCGCGCATACCCAATCAACTGAGGCCAAATGACAGCGCCTCCATCTCCAGCGACAAGTCCCACGCTGACATGTGGGTCCCCAATCTTGGCGGATTCACTTGCAAAAATCACATCACAAAACAAGGCGATCGTTGCACCTAAGCCAGTGGCATGTCCATTGATTTTGGCAATGATTGG
>JAIXYA010000097.1 GCA_027490485.1 Comamonadaceae bacterium | reverse complement strand
ATGAGAAGCCATGTTTTTCGCAGCGTGCAGCAATGTCTGCGTTTGACTGCCTGACTGCGGAACCCCCTCAGGCCAAAGCCTGTGCATACAGGCATTCAGAACCACCGGCAGGCCAGGCCAAGCATTGGGCCATTGGCTGCGTAAATTGTGCAAGGTGGCGATGTAAAACTGCAGCATCTTGCGCATCAGTCCATGGGAGAACGCAAGGCGTTGTGCATATTTTGTTGAAGCAACAACGCTTCAAACACGGGGACCAGCAAAGGTGAGGCTTCCGATAAGAATCGGTTGGCGTCTGCGCTGGCAATTTGTGTGCAGCTGACCTCATTCAACGCTTGGGCAGAAGCACCACGTATGCCGCCGTTCAAAAAAGCTTGTTCGCCAAACGATTCGCCTTTGCTTATTTGTGCAAACACAGTTCCTTGGGCATCGAGCAATTGCACAATCCCTTCTTGAATGAAATACAGGTGGTCCGCAGCATCGCCTGCATTGAAAATGCGCTGCCCTGCTGCGAAGTTGACAGTGGAGAAGTCGCTCACAGAACCCCCTTGGGCAACTCGTTGAGCGCCAAAGTACGCTTGACCGTGGTGCGAATGATTTGCCGAATCGCATGGGGCAGATTGGGCACCATGTGATCCACTTTGTGCAAAGGAATGATGCGTGCTTGTACAGGGGTCACAGTGATCACCGTTTTAGGCGCAGGCAAACCAGCCCAACCTTCTGCCAAACACAGCACACTGCCTGGCCCTAAGCGCTCAATTTGTTTCTCTTTCACTGCCAGCAAGCTACCTGACACGATGAAGTAAGCCACGGCCACATCTTCACCTTGCTGAAAAATTTTCTTCTTTGCCTCAAAACTGGCGGTACTTAAAAGCTTGCTACCCCATAAGCTGAAATACAAACGCTCATTGCTGCTCAATTGCCCAGAAGCAAAAATATCCATACTTTTGGGCGAGTTGGGATCCACCACCCCCAACGCATGCAGATGTTCAACATCAATTTCAAAGCTGGCAGAAAACTCGTTCATCTGGAAGTGTCTCGCAAGTCAAGGTTTTCCAGTTGTGCCGCCAGTGTTTTGAGTTGCATGGCAATCAGGTGCCGTTCGTCATGGTTTAAATACTGAGGCGACAAATCAATATGCACCCCTTGTGGGTGTTTCAAGCGCAGGGGTTTGTCGGACTCGGCTTTTCTGGCGCGTATGGCATAGGTACGGATGGTTCGGTCTATGCCTTTCAAGTTCACCGCTTGGCGTTCTTCCACGTCCACCAAGTCATCCACCTGCACATAGGTCTCGTGGCTGATGAGGATGCCACCCGGGTCTGAACTGGCCTCTAAGCGCTGCGCCACATTCACTTCACCGCCAATGATGGTGTAACTCAAGCGCTGGTCAGAGCCAAAGTTACCCACATTGCAATAGCCGGTGTTGATGCCAATGCGAATGATGAATGGGTTTTCAAAGCCCCGTTCACGCCAACGGTTTTGCAATACCAGCATGCGCTCTTGCATCTCCAATGCCATCTCAACGCAGGCCCTTGCGTCTTCTTTCACGCCTTTAGATTCAGGATCACCAAAAAACAGCATCACCGCATCACCAATGTATTTGTCAATGGTGGCGCCATAGGACAAAGCAATTTGCGTCATCTCAGAAAAATACTCATTCAAGTATTCGGTGAGGGACTCGGGTTGCAGCGACTCTGCAGTGCGGGTGAAGTCTTTGATGTCACTGAAAAACACCGTCAACTTCTTGCGCTGTGTGGTGATTTGCGTGTCGTACTTGCCCGCAAACAAAGCATCGTGGATTTGCGGTGGCAAGTATTTGGCAAGTTGAAGCGACAAGCCTTCCAATCGACTTCGCTGCTGTTCAAGTTCCAAGGTTTGGGTTTTGAGGTTGCGGTTGAGTTTGACCAAGCGCTGTTCTTGCCTGTCTGAATGCCTGGTCAAGTCTTCGTTTTCACGCACCAATTTGGAAAAACGGTCAAACAAGCGTTCGGCAAAAGCTTGAATTTGCGCATGGTCTCCACTCTCAAGAATCGCTTGGCCTTCGGCAAGCAGTAACTTTTCTCGGTCGTAGAGATCAAAAACGTCCTCAGCCATGCTGCTCAACGGTGAAGTTCAAGGATTGAAAACGGTCTTTGAAGTCTTCGCCCAGTTCTTGCATGATGTCGTCATCGGCTTCTGCCTTCCATGTCACTTGCACCTCGTTCCCTGCCAAGCGGTAAGCATCCAAGCCCTCAAAGATGCGGTACATGGCTTTGATGCTGGAACTGTTGATGTACACCATGGCCATTTCCACCTCCAGCTTGCCTTTGGCTGAGGTGACCAATTGGTTAACACCAGAAATTACTTCGCCATAAAAAGCCGATACGTCTTCGGGAAACGACTCTCCGCTGATACTCAGTTTCAATGGGTCGTGTGTCAGTGAGATGGCGGGGGTGCGGTCTGTGGCTGCGATCTGCATGGCTTTGTCCTTATTTTTAGATGGTTGCTGCAAGTATGAAATCGACGCTGTGTTCGTCCACATCGACAAAGGTGTAGCCAATCGGCTGGGTTGATCGCCTTGCAATCTCTAGCAAACCTAATCCAGAGCCTGGCCCCTCATGTTCACTGGCGTGTGCCATACCGTCACGGTACAACTGGCGAATGGTGTCTTTGTCTGCACCTTCAATCTGCGCCAATCGGTCCTTCAGACCTTGGGTTTTGTCTTTTTCAATGCGGTTGCCGCACATGACGGTGATTTCTTTTTCATGTTCAGTGATCAAGATCATGCCCATGTTTTCCGCGTGTTCTTTGCCATGCCAAATCAGGTTTTGCACACCTTCCATGAATACCGCAAAAATCAATTTTGAGCGTTTGATATCGTCATTGGCTACCAGACGCTCTTTCAGCATGTCAGCCAAGGTGACCATCAGGTCATCTGACACCGTGCCGTTGTAGGCCATGATGACATGGTTGTTTCGCAAACTGTTGCGCAACAAAATGGCTTGAGATAAATCCATCATTACTCTTCCTTTTCTATACGGGTATTTTTAAAGCTGAAAGACCACTGCGGTGACATCGTCATGCCGCGTATTTACACCTTGCCACCGAGCAAAGTCTTGACGCAGTACATCAATCACTTGCTGTGAATTAGCACCCGCATGGGCCGAAAGCAATTTCTCCAGACGTCGGTAGCCATAGGACACTTTGGGCTTGCCAGTCTCACCACCGACTTGGTCGGTTAAGCCATCAGTCACTATGACGAACAAGTCGCCTTTTTCATAGGACAAGACTTTGACTTCAGGTATCTCGTTCGATGGCACACGGTCTTTGTAGCCCAAGCTAACACGCTGTGCCATGTGGCGAGTCACGACGCCTGCAGTGCTCACATGGAACAAATCTATCTTGGCACCGGCATATTCAACCCGTTGTAAACGCCTGTCAATGCGCAAAACCGTGGCGTCACATCCGTCATCGCTTTCACTGTCAGGACGGTCTTGGTTCAAGCCGGTGCGCACAAAGTGGTCTAACGAGGCTAAAGCAGACACCGGATTTTCCATGGTGTCGTTGGCGTAAATTCGCTCTAAGGAATTACTGACCAACAAACTCAGCATGGCTCCAGGCACACCATGCCCCGTGCAATCTGCCACTGCCAACACAAAAGGACCGTCGTGTTGAGAGGAGGAAATCCAATACAAGTCGCCACCGATGGTGTCACGCGGTTCCCACATCGTTGCAAAAGAAGCGAATCGACCATCGATGCGAATGGGTCGGGGTAACTGTCCTCGTTGCAGGCGACTGGCGTAATTCACCGAACCCACCACCAATTGATGGGCCTCATCCAACTCTTGGTGTTGCTCGGCCAGTTCTTTGGTGCGCTCTGCCACCGTTTCTTCCAGTACCTTGTTTTGTCCCTCGACCAATGTTTTTTGCACATCAATGGATTTAGCCAGTTCTTTTTGAATCCATACATTCCTGCTGATCACGGCCAAAGCCATGATGAGGGCTTCTGCGCATAAAGCAATTGCTTGCGACACATTGGTGTTTTGTAGCAAGTAGCTGGTGCCAGATTCCGGCAGATAGCTGAATACGGAGGGGTAACCCATCAGACCAGACACAAATATGAGCCTGAAAACAAAATAGGGAATGGACGCAAACAGCCAAAATATGGCCACACTCATGCCTTGTCGGTATCTTTGAAGGGCGGCTGCATACAGAAGGACAAAAACAAGAATGGGTAAAACCGCATTGCCCCCATAAAACAACTGAGGTCCGATATTGTGAACAAGGAAAATGTTGGCAATCATGTGGACCAAGAAATACGCGATCAAAAGATAAATCAATTTTTGCGTCTTCGGATGGTACTTAGCAATTTGAAGGTAGGCGCTGGCAAAGAGAAAATAGAAAATGATTTGGCCGTAGGCTGAGATGAAACTAAACAACCCCGAAAGTGAAATAGCACCAAAATATTTATCGTTCGTATTAACAATAAATTCAGTGAAGTGTGAGCCATCTTGGCTGGGCAGCGTCAAAATTTGCATCAAAGCAAATGAAATCCACGTGCCATAAAACAGACCTGCTCGGTCTTTGTTCACAAAGTAAGAGTACCAGCCAAAAATTGCAAGCGCAAACAAAATTCCTAGCAAAGCGCCCTCAATGTACAGGCCATAGCGCCGAGTTTCCAAAAAGCGTTCGTTGTCTACAAACTGTAAAACAAAAGAACGTGGCGGCAAACCGTGACGGGCCTTCGCACGTGACAGCAAAGTCAGCGTTTCGCCGCTGTGAAGCGTGAACAAAGCATCGCGGCTTTGCACCTTTGCAGAGGAGGGTAAGGCTGGGTCTATGTCACTTAGAAAAGAATATTTACCCGTGAAAGAACCAGCAGTCTTCAAAGGTACGGTGGAATCATCAGCTTTAATGACGTGGGTATGGATACTTACCCAATTTCCTTCAAGTCTATAGTTACGGTCCGCAGGTAAATGACTGCTGATTTTTTGCAATATCCAGTAAGTTTGACGCGTATCAATGGCGCCTATTTCTTCAGGGGGCTTAAATTCATCTTTGCGCTTTAAAACATCTTCAACAGTCAATAAACCCGAGGGGTCTGGCAAAACCAGTGTGTTGTCCTCGGGACTGAAAATGATGGGAGT
>JAIXYA010000202.1 GCA_027490485.1 Comamonadaceae bacterium | reverse complement strand
CTGTTGTTCACCATGATCGAGCGCTTGCCACGCCGCCCACCCGTCACTTACACCACCTTCCAAGCCCGGGACTTGGGTGGCGATACTGCCGAGCTATTCAAATCCGCTGCCCGTGAAGCCAACGAACGCTTCAAGCCCAACGCCATGTTGGTGGGTGCTTCTTGCACTGCCGAATTGATCCAAGACGACCCTGGCGGTTTGGCGCTGGCCTTGAACCTCCCGATTCCTGTGGTGCCCTTGGAGTTACCCGCCTACCAACGCAAAGAAAACTGGGGTGCTTCGGAAACTTTCTACCACCTGGTCCGCGCCTTGGTACCCGCTGGCAACCAACGCACACCGCTTGCGGGACGCATACCCAGTTGCAACATCTTGGGCCCTACTGCCTTGGGTTTTCGCCACCGTGACGATGTCAAAGAAATTCTTGCGCTTGTGGAAGAACTGGGCATACAAGTGAATGTGGTCGCCCCGCTGAATGCCAGCGTAGCCGATGTGCGTCGCTTAGGCGAGGCTGACTTCAACGTGGTGCTCTACCCAGAACTGGGCCGCACCACCGCCCAATGGTTGCAACGTAACTGCGGGCAACCCTTCACCCAAGCCATCCCCTATGGCGTCAATGGCACTTTGGATTTCATCCAAGAAGTCCGCACCTTGGCAGGCTTGGTCGACAGCGGCAAATCTTTGGCCGATTACAGCCAAGATTCACGTGCCAAGTGGTATGCCAAATCGGTCGATTCCACCTACCTCACCGGCAAGCGCGTATTTGTGTTCGGTGACGCCACCCACGCCATCGCTGCTGCACGTGTGGCCCACCAAGAAATGGGCTTCGAAGTCGTGGGCTTGGGTACTTACAGCCGTGAATTCGCCCGAGAAGTTCGCGATGCAGCCAAGCTCTATGGCATTGAAGCCTTGATCACCGACGACTATTTGGAAGTTGAAGATGCAGTCAAAGCCATGCACCCCGAGCTGCTGCTGGGCACGCAAATGGAGCGCCACATCGCCAAACGCTTAGGCGTGCCCTGTGCAGTCATTTCTGCGCCCATGCATGTGCAAGATTTCCCTGCGCGTTATGCGCCGCAAATGGGTTTTGAAGGTGCCAATGTGTTGTTCGACACCTGGGTACATCCCCTGATGATGGGCTTGGAAGAACACCTCTTGGGCATGTTCCGCGAAGATTTTGAGTTCCACGATGGCGCTGCACCCTCACACCTGGGTTCGGGCCATGGCCGTCCAGCCAAGCTTGCTGTGCCTGTGGTTGAAGCGAATGTGGACACCGCCGATCGCATTGAGCTGCCCTCACCCACCAGTGTGGGCGCAGAGACGGTTGCCAGCAACGAAAGCAGTTGGGCACCTGAAGCAGAAAAGGAACTCAAAAAAATCCCATTTTTTGTGCGTGGTAAAGCCCGTCGCAACACCGAAATTTTTGCCCGTGAACGTGGTGTTTCGCGTATCACGGTGGAAACCATGTACGAAGCCAAGGCTCATTTCAGCCGCTGAAGTCCCACAGGAGTAGCTCCATGATTGAAACCGCCACCATCCCCGTCAGCCAAATCAAGCGCGGCGGACGCCCCGACGGCGAGGGCAGTGTGCAAGTGCAGCTCGACCCCAGCGTCAAGATCGGCAATGCCAAGGTCTTCGCCATTTATGGCAAAGGCGGTATTGGCAAAAGCACCACCTCATCCAACCTGTCGGCGGCCTTTTCCAGATTGGGCAAGCGGGTGCTGCAAATTGGTTGTGACCCCAAGCACGACAGCACCTTCACGCTCACCAAAAAGATGCTGCCCACGGTGATCGATGTGCTCGAAACCGTGGACTTTCATGCCGAAGAACTGCGCGTGGAAGATTTTGTGTTTCAAGGCTACAACGGCGTGATGTGCGTCGAGGCCGGTGGCCCGCCCGCAGGCACCGGCTGCGGCGGCTATGTGGTGGGGCAAACCGTCAAGCTCTTGAAAGAGCACCATTTGCTGGAAGACACCGACGTGGTGATCTTCGATGTGCTGGGCGACGTGGTGTGCGGCGGTTTTGCCGCTCCCCTGCAACACGCCGACCGCGCCTTGATCGTTACCGCCAACGATTTCGACTCCATCTTTGCCATGAACCGCATCGTGCAAGCCATCGGTGCCAAGTCGAAAAACTACAACGTGCGCTTGGGCGGCGTGATCGTCAACCGCAGCGACGACACCGACCAAGTGGACAAGTACAACGGGGTCACGGGTTTGAAGAACATGGCGCATTTCCCCATGCTCGACGAAATCCGCAAAAGCCGTTTGCAGAAATGCACCATGTTTGAGCTGGAAGCCACGCCCGCCATCAAGGCCGTGCAAGACGAGTACATGCGCTTGGCCGCCGCCTTGTGGGCTGGCTCCGACCCGCTGCCTTCCATCCCCATGAAAGACCGCGATATTTTTGATTTGTTGGGATTTGACTGACATGAACCAAGCCAGTTACGTCGAGCGCCGCGGCGAGATAGAACACTATTTCGACCGCACCGCCGCCAAGGCCTGGGAGGTGCTGACCTCCAATGCGCCGGTGGGTCGCATCCGCGCCACGGTGCGCAAAGGCCGTGACGAAATGCGCCATACGCTGTTGTCGTGGTTGCCCGAGGACATGCGCGGCCTGCGCTTGCTTGACGCGGGTTGCGGCACCGGTGCTTTGGCGCAAGAAGCCATGTTGCGCGGCGCCGAGGTGCTGGCCATCGACCTCTCGCCCACCTTGGTCAATTTGGCCCGTGAGCGCCATGCCCAAGACCTCCTCACCAACCCCGCGCTCAGCGCCCAAGGCGGCAGCATCACGTTTTTGGCGGGTGACATGCTCAGCGCTGAACACGGCGAGTTCGACCATGTGGTGTGCATGGATTCACTCATCCACTACGACACCCAAACCATTGCCAACGCGGTGGAAGCCCTGACCCAGCGCACCCGCCAATCTGTGCTGTTCACCTTTGCGCCACACTCGCCCTTGTTGGCCGTGGCCCATGCCATGGGCCGCTTGTTCCCACGTACAGACCGTTCACCGCAACTCTCGCCCACCCGCAAATCCACTTTGCATGTGTACATCGAGCGTGCGGTGCGCGAGCACGGCTGGCGGCCAGGCCACATGCAACGCGTCTCCAGCGGTTTTTACACCTCCCAAGCGTGGGAGTGGAAGCGCACATGAAGCTGGCCTTTCGTCCCCCCGCATGGATGCAATCCATCATGATGCAATACGTTCCCTTCGCCGATGCGGCGTCGCCTGAACTACCGCTGGGACGTATGTTTCGTTTGGCCCTGTTCCAACTCTCGATTGGCATCACCATGGCGCTGCTGGTGGGCACATTGAACCGCGTGATGATTGTGGAATTGGCCATCCCAGCTGCATGGGTGGCTATGGCGGTGGCCCTGCCCTTGGTGTTTGCGCCTCTTCGCGCCCTGATCGGCTACAGAAGCGACACCCATCCTTCAGCCTTGGGCTTGCGCCGTATTCCCTATATGTGGATGGGCAGTTTGTTGATGTTTGGTGGTTTGGCCATCATGCCATTTGCGTTGATGAACCTCAGCGAACCCCGTGAAGGCTATGTGTTGGTGGGTCGTTTGGGCGCGATCTTGGCGTTTTTGGTTGTGGGGGCGGGGATACAAATCACACAGACGGCTGGTTTAGCGCTGGCAACCGACGTCTGCCCCGACGACAAACGCCCCCGCGTGGTGGCTTTGCTCTACGCCATGCTCTTGGTGGGTTTGATAGCAGGTAGTACCTTGCTGAGTGTTTTGCTGGTCAACTTTTCACCGGTCCGCCTGATCCAAGTGGTGCAAGGTTGCGCGGCGTTGGTGATTTTCATCAACCTTATTTCACTGTGGAAACAAGAAGCGCGGGGTGCCAAGCGTGGCGCTCGCCAGCCCAATGGTTTTTCCCACAATTGGAAAGCTTTTATTGCCGTGCCGCATATGAAGCGTTTTTTGTGGACAGTGGGTTTGGGCTCGGCTGCATTCAGCATGCAAGACATCGTGCTTGAACCTTATGGCGGACAGGTCTTGGGCTTGGGTGTGGGCATGACCAGTGGGCTCACGGCTTTGAGCGCAGGCGGTGCTTTGCTTGCTTTTGCCTTGTCCTCCCGCTTTTTAAGAAACATTGATGCGGTGCGACTTGCAGCCATTGGTGCTTTGCTAGGTTTACCCGCTTTTGCTTGTGTCATTTTTTCAGCACCCTTGGGGTCTGCGCTGATGTTTCAAACAGGTGCCGCCTTGATCGGTTTTGGCGGTGGCTTGTTCTCTGTGGGCATGTTGCTCACTGCCATGGAAATGTCGCAGTTAGAACAG
>JAIXYA010000237.1 GCA_027490485.1 Comamonadaceae bacterium | reverse complement strand
GTCCGATGGACGTTGGGCACCCGCAGGTTTTCAAATCGATATGCTGCCTGGAGACATTGAAGCCGTCTCGCCTCGCATCGGAGACGTGCATAAAGTTTGGAATGCCTTAGCCGACCAAGTTTCTGTCAGCATCCATGTATACGGTGGCAATATCGGTCAGATGGAATGCAACAGTTACCGAGAAGACGGCTCACGCAGCAAGTTTGTGTCTGGCTACGCCAACATCACCACGTCGCATGAAGCATCCTTGCAGCCACCAAATGTTGCTGCACCCCCTGTACCTTTAATCTCGCCAGTTGTTTTTTCAACCCCAGCCCCTAGCCCTACAGTTGCACCCTCTGTGGTTGTACCCGTGCCGGTAAGTGAAGCGACTTTGCCCACCATCCCACCACCAAGTGACGAAACCCCGACACAAGCAGTTGCTACTGAGGCCCCACACCCCTACGCCGTGACCAGTTACGCCCACATCAAGGCGGCGCTGTTAGCCAAGGAAGAAATTGCGCTTGTGGATGTTCGCGAAGAGGGGCCTTATGCCCAAAGTCATCCTCTGTTTGCCATTAACCTTCCCTATGGGCGCATTGAAGTGGAGGCATACAGGCGCATACCAAGACGTGACACGCCCATGGTGGTTTACGACAATGGTGAAGGCTTGGCTTTGCAGGCCATTCCCGTGTTTCAACGCTTGGGTTACAGCCAGTTAAGCATCATGCAAAACGGCTTGGCTGGCTGGGCTGCCGCAGGTGGTGAATTGTTTCGCGATGTCAACGTACCAAGCAAATCGTTCGGTGAACTGGTGGAAGCGCAACGCAAAACCCCCTCGTTTTCTGCACACGAAGTCAAAGCCTTGTTCGACAGAGGTTCCGATATGGTGCTGCTGGATGCCCGCCCTTTTTACGAATACCAAAGCATGAGCATCCCAGGTGCGGTCAACGTCCCAGGGGGTGAGTTGGTGCTGAGGGCTCGCTCACTTGCGCCAAGTCCCACCACCCGCATCGTGGTCAACTGTGCGGGTCGCACACGCGGCATCATCGGTGCGCAGTCCCTGATCAACTCTGGCATCCCCAACCCCGTGTGCGCCTTGCGCAATGGCACCCTAGGGTGGACGCTGGCAGGGTTGGATTTGGTCAAAGGCGCTACGCAGCGTTTTGGCGACATCTCCGACAACGATCGCAGCAAAGCCGCTGCCTCTGCCTTGGCTTTGCTGTTCCGCGCGGGTGTGCCCAGGGTTGAGCAGTCCACGGTGAAGCAATGGTTAAACGAAACCGATCGCAACACCTATGTGTTTGATGTTCGCACCCCAGAAGAATATGCCCAAGGTCATTGGCCAGGCGCCATCAGTGCGCCTGGGGGTCAGTTGGTGCAAGAAACCGACCACTTCATTGGCGTGCGAGGTTCTCGTGTGGTGGTCTACGACGATGATGGTGTACGCGCCAGCATGACGGCCTCGTGGTTGGCTCAAATGGGTTGGCAAGTCGCGGTCCTCAAAGACATCACAAGTCAAGATCTGCAAAGCAAAACCGCAGTTTCTGAGGATGAATTGCCGCTCACGCTTTCGCCCTTGACTGTGGTTGATCCCCCCACCCTCAAAACATGGCTGGCCAACCGCAGCAACCTGAGCATGGTCATCGATGTGGGCGACAGTGCAACTTATGTCAAACGCCATATCCCAGGCGCTTGGTGGTTGTTGCGCTCTCAGTTAGCCCAAGATTTCACCCGCGTACACAAAGCCAACCGCTATGTTTTGACCTGTGGAGATGGCCGTGTTTCGCGCTATGCCGTGGCAGAGTTGCAACCCCTGCTGCGTCCTGGTGTGGAGGTTCTTTGGTTGCCTGGCGGTAATGCAGCTTGGCAAGCTGCAGGCTTTAGCACCCAACAGGGTGAGTCTTATTTGGCCAGTCCGCGCATTGACCGCTACCGCCGCCCTTACGAGGGCAGCGATAACCCAGCACTTGCCATGCAAGCCTATCTGGATTGGGAATCCGGTTTGGTCGAGCAACTCAAACGTGACGGCACACACCACTTTAAGGTGATTTAACTCCCTATGGATACCGCTTGGGTTGCGCTTGCACTCACCCTGAAGGTCGCGGGTTGGGCCACTGCCATCAATTTGCTGCTGGGCGTTGCTGTGGGCTACGCCTTGTCGCGTTGGCGTTTCCGAGGTCGCGATGTCATCGACGCAGTTTTGACTTTGCCCATGGTCTTGCCCCCAACGGTGCTGGGCTACTACTTGCTTGTTTTATTGGGTCGCCGTGGTGCGATAGGTCAGTGGTTGCAACAAAACCTTGGCATTGAGTTGATCTTTACTTGGCAAGGTGCGGTTATTGCGGCCAGTGTGGTGGCCTTTCCATTGGTATTCAAAGCCGCAAGAGCAGCTTTTGAAAATGTTGAGCCCACGCTAGAGCAAGCAGCACGGGTTCTGGGCCTGAGTGAAGTGGCCGTCTTTTTCCGTGTCACTTTGCCTTTGGCTTGGCGAGGCATTTTGTCTGGCACCCTCTTGGCCTTTGCACGTGCAACCGGCGAATTTGGCGCCACGCTGATGGTGGCTGGCAGCATCGTCGGTGAAACGCAAACCTTGTCTATCGCTGTATATGAAGCCGTGCAAGCGGGGCAAGACCAAACTGCCAACTTTTTGGTGCTGGTGACCTCGGTCAGTTGCTTGGCCATACTGTTGGGTGCGGGTTATTTGGCGCCTGGCCGTATTGCGGGTCAAGCGCAAAGAGGTGAACGATGATGTGGCAAGTAGAGCTACACAGTCGCTTGGGTAATCAAGCCTCTGCTTTCGAGCTTGACATTGCTTTCACCAGCGATGCGCAACGACTGGTGCTGTTTGGACCGTCGGGTGCAGGCAAGACACAAACATTGATGATGATGGCGGGTTTGAACGCACCCCAGCAAGGCAAGGTGGTCTTCAAAGACAAGGTCTTGCTCGACAGTCACTGTGGTATTCATCTACCCGCTCGCCATCGAGGGCTTGGCTATGTGTTTCAAGACTATGCGCTGTTTCCGCATTTGACGGTACGTCAAAACATTGGGTTTGCATTGGCACAAGGTTGGAGCAACCCTTCCCCTGCCCACCAAGACCCTGCGATTGACCATTGGACAGAGGTGTTTCAGCTGCAAGCGGTTGCTGACCTGTACCCCGAACAACTCTCAGGTGGTCAGCGCCAACGCACTGCCTTGGCCAGAGCGCTGGTGGCCAGTCCACAGGCTTTGTTGCTCGATGAGCCTTTCGCTGCCATGGACCGCCCATTGCGACAGCGTTTGCGCAGCGAGCTGTTACAACTGCAAGCAGAGTTGTCTTTACCCATGGTGCTCATCACCCATGACGAGGAAGATGTGCAGGCCTTTGCCCAAGAGGTGATTCAAGTGGACAAAGGGCGGGTGCTTAGCGGCTCCAACCCATCCGACTGAGCAAGCCATCGCGCTTGACCCACTGGTGCCATACAGCAGCTGATATATGCAAGATGATGATCATCATCATGACTAAAGCCGTGACTTCATGGATTTCGCTGAAAAGCTCTTTACCTTCAGGCGAGGGCTCCCACAGTTTGGGCAAAGGAAAGCCAAAGAACTTGACGGGGTATTGAGAAAAACTCGACCCCATGAAACCCGAGACAGGCAACATGACCATGCACACATACAAAGCCCGATGGGCCCATTGGCTCAACTTGTTTTGAAAATCGGTATTGCCGATGGGCGGTGCGGGTACAGAATGGGTGACACGCCAACCTAAGCGCCACAAAATCAAAAAGCCTAAGCAAATACCGATGGACTTATGCAGGTTGAACCACTCGGCGCGAACACCGGGCGGATCTTTGGGAATGTCTTCCATCCATAAGCCCAAGCCCAGTTGGTAAAAAAGACCGATGGCCAAGACCCAATGAAGCACCACCAACATGCGGTCGTATTGAGGAGGCAAATTGACGTCGCTAAGGTTATTGATATCGGCAGAGTCTTGACTCATGAAGGCTTTCAGTAAATTGACAAACGCATGACAACTACTTAATTACCACGCCCCATGGTAGTTTACCTGTAGGTATTTCTTTAACCATTTTTCGACTGGCAACATCCACCACGCTGACAGAACCACTGCGCCCAGATGCAATGTAGAGCTTTTGACCGTCAGGTGAAAAACCCATATTCCAAGGACGTTGACCGATGGCGATGTTCTCCACCACCTTGAAGGTAGCAGTATCAACCATAGAGACATTGGCGTCACCTCCGTTGGTGGCAAATACATAAGCGCCATCAGGAGAGACCGCAACCCCTGCTGTGCGTTTGCCCACCGACATCTTGCCCACCACTTTTAGCTCGGTCATATCGATGGCAACCAAAAAACTGGCAGACTCGACAGCTACATAGGCTTTTTTACCATCAGGGCTGAATGCAATGCCGCGTGGGCGCTCGCCTACTTTGATTGAAGCTACATGCTTGCGCTTTTCGATATCCAACACATCGACAAGATCTGCTTCTTCGGCAGAAACCAGCATGAGCTTGCCATCAGGACTGAACACACCATGCTCTGGGTTTTTGCCAGGGACAGGAATGTCGAACTCCACTTTCAGTCGCTGGGTGTGTATGAAGCTGATGCTGTTGGAACCCTCATTGGCAACGCCCAGCCATTCCCCATTGGGCGAGCAGTACACGGCCTCAGGAGATTCACCCAAGGAAATGCGTTGCTCAATCATGCCCTTCAAAGAGTCAATCACCAACAACTGCGCTTTGGTCTGTTCTGTGACGTAGAGTTTTTTGCTGCCCTTGCAAACAGCCATACCACGCGGTTTGCCACCTGTATCAATGGTGGAGGCCACAGTATCTGTGGCGATGTCAATCACAGAGATGGTGCCTGCACCCTCGTTAGTAGCGTAGGCACGGGGCTGTGCAAAAACTGGGTTGAGAGACAACAACAACAAAGCGGAAAAAGAAAAGTAGTGGATGCGTTTCATTGCAAATGACTTTCAAGTCAAAAAATTAATTGTCAAACTATCTTAATTGAATTGAATGCCCCTTAAATTGTTGAGAATACTCAGCTATATTTCAGTATGGACTTAGTTAAAACCTCTGACGCACAAGACGCAAAAACAAAGAAAATCAAACGCATACTTCCATTGATTGTGGGCGTGTCTTTGTTCATGGACCAGCTAGACGCCACGATAGTCAATACCGCGATTCCTGCAATGTCTGTCAGTCTGGGGGTGACTCCTCTGAGCCTCAAGGCGGTCATGACAAGCTACTTACTGAGCTTGGCAGTATGCATCACGCTGAGCGGCTGGATGGCCGATCGATTTGGCTCTCGCCGAGTATTTGCCAGCGCAGTGGCTTTATTTACCTTTGCATCATTCTTGTGTGGCATGTCTAATTCTCTTGAGATGTTGATTGCCTCGCGGGTATTACAAGGGGTTGCTGCTGCACTCATGATGCCTGTGGGTCGTCTTTTGATCGTGCGAACCTTTGACAAATCAGAACTGCTCAAAGCAATGAATTTTGTGATCATTCCTGCTTTAATAGGTCCTTTGCTGGGCCCCACGATTGGCGGCTTGATCATTCATTGGTTTTCTTGGCAGATGATTTTTTTCATCAATATCCCCATTGGCATTGCTATTTTGTATTTAGTCAAAGGCTATGTTCCGCAATACCAAAGTGAGGAGAAGAAGTCATTTGATTTCTGGGGCTTCTTGCTGTTTGGAACAGGCTTTGGTCTTCTGACGTGGATGCTCGATCTTGTTGGCAACAACCACCCAAATTTCGACTTGATCATTCCTGGAGGAATCATTTCGCTGCTCATGATTGGCGGCTATGTTTTGTATTCTCAAAGGGTCACCTCACCCTTGCTGAATTTAAAGTTGTTCGACATTCGAACATTTCGAATTTCTGTTCT
>JAIXYA010000199.1 GCA_027490485.1 Comamonadaceae bacterium | reverse complement strand
GAAAGAGTAGAACTGCTGATGGAGGACTATGCGTTTTTTTTTTTTTTTTCTGAACAGATTTGCAACAGACTGACAAACCTCATCGAAGCACGTGGCAAAGTGGTGATTGAGCAATGGCAGTCACTGGTTCGCTCTGGTCACATTCGTCAAGTGGTAGAAGAATTGTTGTCACAGCACTATGACCCCACCTACGCTAGGTCGGTAGAGCGCAATTTCCGTTGCTGGCCTGATGCCCTCAAGGCAGAGTTGAAAGACCACCATGCAGCATCACTGCAAGCACTGGCGAAGCAGTTGATCGCGCAGACAAATCAAATCCCAGCTTTCGCAAGTGCTTGAGCCACATCGTCCATTAAATCTTCAGCAGCTTCTAACCCGACCGATAAACGCACAAAGCCGCCTTGCAACAAGGCTTCTTTTGACATGAGGCGTAACTCACGTAAATGGTAGGGAACCACCAAGCTCATTGGGCCGCCCCAGCTAAAGCCCAATTTGAATAGCCGCAGTGAATCACAAAAGGTATCGAGTTGCGCTTGACTGATGGCCGGATTCAAACGCAATCCCAGCAAAGCAGCGGCAAGACCTTTGGAATGAACTGGTCCTTGCGAGGGCTGATCGCCTGCACACAAACGCCGCCAGTGAGGGTGGCCAGGCGAGGAGACCACCGCAGGGTGCAGTACCTGAGCAAACGCAGACTGCTGCAAGCACCAAGCGGCCAACGCCCTGGCGGTTTCATCTTGTTGCCTGTAACGCAATTCCATGCTCGGCAATGAACGCAAAACCAATTCGGCGTCGTTCGCCCCAACACCCAAGCCCATGCGCATATGGCTGAGCTTGAGTTGTTTAGCCAAATGCTCATCACAGGTGGTGACGCTGCCCATCAACACATCGCCTCCGCCACTGGGAAATTTTGTCAAAGCGTGAACGCTGATATCTACGCCTAGTGGCATAGCGCCTTGTGCTGGCTCAAGATCAAACGGGGCAAAAGCCAAACCTGCACCCCAGGTGTTGTCCAGCGCCGTCAAGACGCCCTTGCTACGCGCCAATCTGACCATTTCAGCCACATCGGGAAACTCCAGCGTCACAGAACCAGCAGCTTCGAGCCAAATCAATCGGGTTTGCGTCGTGATGCGCGAAGACAGATCGGGAAGATCCATCGGGTCGTAGAGTTGATAGGTAATGCCCCATTGTTTCAGCTCGCCTTCGGCAAATGTTTTGTGGGGCCCATAGACGTTGTCAGGTAATAAAATTTCGTCCCCATGTTTCAGCAAGGCCATGTTGACCAATGCGATCGCAGCCAGACCACTGGGCACCAATACGGCGTGTTGAGCGCCCTCTAGGTAGCAAATGCGTTCTTCTAAGGTAAAGGTAGTGGGTGTCCCATGCAGGCCATAGGTATAGCCTTTTTTATCCAGCCAAGTGCGCTCACGCATGGCTTGCACATTGGGAAAAATAACCGTTGAAGCTTTGTGTATGGCAATTTGAGGCGCCGCAAAATCAGAAGGCGCTTTGTAGCTATGGTGAATCAACTCAGTGACGGGCTTCATGCACTAAACCCGCCACTTCTCCAGCAATTTTTCTGGACGCGTGGTGTCATAAGCCTCAAAAGGCTGGTGAATCCAAGGGTTGGTGGAAAGGTATTCCACAGAAAAATCTGGCGTGAAACTCGATACGCCTTTGGTCCAAATCACCGCACTGCGCAACTCGGTGATGGGCGAATAATTGTTGCGCAGCATGTCAATGACCGCATTCAAGGTATGGCCCGAATCAGCCAAGTCATCGACCAGCAACACCCGACCAGCGATTTCACCTTTAGGTGTGGTGATGTAACGCGCAATGTCTAAATGGCCCTGAACAGTTCCGCCTTCAGAGCGGTAAGAACTGGTGGACATGATCGCCAAAGGCTTATCAAAAATGCGTGAAAGCACATCACCTGGACGCATACCGCCACGGGCCAAGCACAAAATCGTGTCGAACTCCCACCCAGATTGGTGAATCTTGATAGCAAGCTTCTCAATGAGGTTGTGGTACTCGTCATAAGACACATACAAATGCTTGCCGTCTTCAGTCAACATGGTGGTGCATTCCTGTGATGGTTCAATCGTGAAAGGGATGGCGAACCATGATGGTGTGGTCACGGTCCGGGCTGGTTGAGATCAAATGGATGGGGACACCCGTGACCTGCGCAATACGCTCCAAATAGGCACGAGCCTGTGGGGGAAGTTTGGCGTAATCGGTGATACCCACGGTGCTGTCAGTCCAACCGGGCATGGTTTCGTAGATTGGCTTGCAACTGGCGATGTCGTCTGCACCCATAGGCAAAATATCGATGACCGTGCCGTCCAATTCGTAAGCAGTGCAGAGTTTGAGTTCCGCCAGACCGTCCAACACATCCAACTTGGTGATACAAAGCCCACTCAATCCGTTGACTTGCGCACTGCGTTTAAGCAAGGCCGCATCAAACCAACCGCAACGTCGAAAACGCCCTGTGGTTGTACCCTTTTCCGCACCCACCGTGCTCATATGCCAGCCTGGTGTTCCTTCCACATCCCAGGCAAGTTCAGTAGGGAAAGGACCGCCGCCTACGCGGGTGCAATAGGCCTTGGTGATGCCCAAGATGTAATGCAACAGACCTGGACCAACGCCCGAACCAGCGGCAGCATTGCCAGCGACGCAATTGCTGGAAGTCACAAAAGGGTAAGTGCCGTGATCCACGTCCAGCAAAGTACCTTGTGCGCCTTCAAACAACAAATTGGAACCGGCATGGTGCGCCTCGTTGAGCTCTCGCGACACATCAGCCACCATCGGCAAAATTTGTGCGGCATGGGCCATGGCTTCATCCAAAACAGGCTGGAACTGAACCTTGCCATGACTGATAAACGGTTTTAGCGTATCAGGAAAAGCAAAGTTTTCCGAACCCAAGAAGGTGGTCAGCACATGGTTGTGCAAATCCAGCAGTTCACGCAATTTAGCGGCGAAGCGCTCAGGGTGTTTAAGGTCTTGGACGCGCAATGCGCGACGCGCAATTTTGTCTTCATAAGCCGGACCAATACCGCGCCCTGTGGTGCCAATTTTCTCAGAGCCACCTTGTTCACGGGCAGCTTCGCGTGCGATGTCCAGTGCAGCATGAAAAGGCAAAATAAGCGGGCAGGCTTCACTGATGCGCAAACGCGATCTAACCTCCACACCCGCTTTTTCCAAGCCTTGGATTTCTTCCAGCAATTTACCGCAGGACAACACCACGCCATTGCCGATGTAGCACTTCACACCTGCGCGCATGATTCCGCTGGGGATAAGGTGTAAAGCGGTTTTGACGCCATTGATAACTAAAGTATGTCCCGCATTGTGTCCGCCTTGAAAACGAACCACGCCTTGCGAGAACTCGGTCAACCAATCAACCAATTTACCTTTGCCTTCATCGCCCCACTGGGTGCCTACGACGACGACATGGCGTCCGTGCTGTTTACTCATGGTGTTCACATTCAGGTTGAGGCTAAGGGCTGGAGTATCCATTGCCCCTTGAGGAGAACCAGTTCTCGATCGCAGTGAAATTCATCCACTTCGCTGTCATGTCCGGGCAGCATGCAAACCACTGTATGGCCTTGTTGACGAAGCTGGCTGATGGCTTGATGCAAACCAGCATCTTCGCCCCAAGGGGCACGGATCGCAGCTTGCGCAACGGGGCGCTGAATCAAACTGACCAAGGCTTTGATGTCTAGGCTAAAACCTGCCGCAGGACGTTTACGCCCAAACAAGGCACCTACTTCGTCGTAGCGGCCACCACGCACCAGTGCATCACTGGCTTCAGGCACAAAGACTGCAAACCTTGGGCCACTGTAGTAGGCAGCACCTCGCAAGTCTGCCAAGTCAATGCTGACTTGATG
>JAIXYA010000143.1 GCA_027490485.1 Comamonadaceae bacterium | reverse complement strand
TCAATTCTTGGCGAACGATTCTGTAGTCAAAACTGTGCTTGAGCGTCCCGCATGACATCCCCATGCGCTACGGTTTCACCACGGCCAAATTGTTTGTCGGCCAAGGTGTTTTCTTTGATGCTGACCTCTACGGCATCAAAACCATCTCGTAAAACAAGCCTCAGCATTGCTGCAGGACTTCGTCCTGCAGCTTGGGCGAGTCGGTTGATTTTGGATTGAGCGACTTTGGGCAGTTGAATGTCAGCAGTCATGAAGTTTCTCCGTGGCTTGGGTCTATCCTAGCGTTTTCTGCTTTTGTGCTTATGTTGGCTCAATGTCAAAACAACGTCATTTGCTGGGTCTGCATCAAATGGTTGGCCACAAACTGCCACAGCAGCGGATGGTGGGTATTTTCGTGCCAATGCAGCTGCATGACTTTTTTGGTGTACCAATGTTGTTGGCTTTCCAAATGGCAACCAATCAAACCCACCGAGCCTTGCACGATGGCCATGGGGTCGCCGTTCGCATAGCTGGCAATGGTTTGGAAGGAGCCGCCTAAGAAGGTTGGGCCGTCATAGAAATACATATGGTGGTTCTTGCCCATCCAGTTCACAGGCGTCACCGTGCCGTAGGAAGACCTGATGTCGGCTCGTGGTCGCTTGATGTACTGCACACAGCGCGTGCCTTTAAGCAAATTGAAATAGTAGGCGTCGGCCCAATACGCCCCCATGCAAATGCCCAAATACTTGCCGCCACGCTGCATATAAGAACGAACATCGGGCAAGTTGGGCTTTAAAACAGACCGAAACGCGGTGGCCTCGCCGTCGCCGCCTGGGAACACCACCAAGTCCACGTCGTTGAAAAACCCCTCAGCCACCTTTTGCTTGGTGAAGATTTTGAGGCGGGCCATGGGCGAAAAAGCCGCCATGAGACCGTTCACCGAATCGGTCGAACAGGTGGGATGGTGTAAAAAAATGGCAAAAGTGGGCTTCAATGCGCGATAGCCAGCACCACATTGCCAATCGACTGCCCAGCCTCCACCATTTCATGAGCTTGCACCACTTGGTCCAGTGGGAAGGACGGCAACAGGCTGTGCTGCAATTTGCCCGCGCTGAGCATGGTGTTTAACTGCTGCACACACGCCTCTCGGTCGGCGGGCAGCAAGTCATACACCAAGAAAAACTTCAGGTTAAAAGAACCAAACAACATGGCCCTGAAAGCGATGCTGATGTCCGGTGGCGGGTTGGAGCCGTAGCACACCAGTTGCCCATGGTGCTTCATCACCCCTTGGGCCAGCCAAGCGGCGGTGGTGGAAAAGTCCATGTCAATCACCACGTCCACGCCATGCCCCTGGGTCAAGGCCTTCACCTCGTCCACCGTTTGGCCGTTTTTGTAAAACAAGGTGTGGCTGGCCCCTGCCGCTTTGGCATGGGCGGCTTTGGCCTCATTGCCCACCGTGCCTATGACGGTCGCACCTGCTTGCACCAGCATTTGGGTGATGTAGTGACCCACGGCCGAAGATGCGCCAGTCACCAACACCTGTTTGCCTTTGACGTCTCCCGCCAAACGCACCGCTTGCAACGCCGTGAGGCCGGGGATGCCCATGCAAGCCCCTGCTTCAAACGAGGTGTTGTCGGGCAAATGCGCGGCTTGCGCCGAAGGCAAGACCACGTACTCTGCGGCGGTGCCGTCAGGACGTTGCCATTGGGCATTCCATGTCCAGACCCGCTCGCCCATATGAGAAACCGGTACACCCGCACCCACTTGGTCGATGACACCCGCACCATCGCTATGGGGAATGATGTAAGGGCCACCCAAGGGTCTGGCTCGGCGAGATTTCACATCCGAGGGGTTGACACCCGAGGTGTGTAACTTCACCCTCACCTCGCCTGCACCGGCTTGGGGTGTGGGCCGCTCGCCCACCGTCATCACGTCTTTGGCTTCGCCATTGCTTTCGTACCAAGCTGTTTTCATGTCCTGTCCTTGTTTACATCTGACCTTGCGCTTGCAAAGCCTTGCATACGGCCTCTGTCACCTGCGCCGTGGTGGCTCGCCCACCTAAGTCACGGGTGTGCAAAGCGGGGTTGCCGGTGACGTGTTCGATGGCTTGCATGATGCGCCCCGCTGCCAGCGGTTCACCCAAATGCTCCAGCATCATCACGCAACTCCAAAACGTGCCAATCGGGTTGGCCAAGCCCTTGCCCATGATGTCAAACGCCGAGCCGTGGATGGGCTCAAACATCGAGGGGTAGCGCCGTTCGGGGTCAATATTACCGGTAGGCGCAATGCCCAAGCTGCCGCCCAAAGCCGCAGCCAAATCGCTCAAGATATCGGCATGCAAATTGGTGGCGACCAAGGTGTCCAAAGACTCGGGGCGGTTGACCATGCGGGCTGTGGCCGCGTCCACCAGTTCTTTGTCCCAATGCACCTCGGGGAACTCGTGGCTGATTTGTTCGGCGATTTCATCCCACATCACCATGGCATGGCGCTGGGCGTTGGATTTGGTGACCACCGTCAACAACTTGCGCGGCCGCGACTGCGCCAAGCCAAAGGCGTAGCGCATGATGCGCTCCACGCCTGTGCGGGTGAGGATGGAGACATCGGTGGCCACCTCGGTGGGATGGCCTTGGTGGACACGTCCACCAATACCGGCGTACTCGCCTTCGGAGTTTTCCCGCACGATGACCCAGTTGAGTTGCGCGGGGGTGCAGCGTTTCAAAGGCGCATCAATGCCGGGCAAGATGCGAATAGGTCGCACATTGGCGTACTGGTCAAAGCCTTGGCAAATTTTCAGGCGCAAGCCCCACAAGGTGATGTGGTCGGCAATCTCGGGGTCACCCGCCGAGCCAAACAAAATCGCGTCGTGTTCTCGTAAAGCCTTTAAACCGTCAGCTGGCATCATCTCGCCATGGGCGCGGTACCAGTCGCCACCCCAGTCAAATTGAGTGAAGGCAAAGCGCAGCGTGGGTTGGTGCTGACCCAAGGCTTGAAGGACTTGCTGACCGGCAGGAATGACTTCCTTGCCGATCCCGTCGCCTGGAATGCAGGCGATTCGAAAGGTTTTCACACTTAGCCCATGTGCAGGCCGCCGTTGCAGGAGAAGTCTGCGCCGGTGGTGAAGCCTGATTCGTCACCCGCCAACCAACCCACGATGGAGCCGATTTCTTCGGGTGTGCCCAAACGCTTGACGGGGATGGTGGCCACGATTTTTTCCAATACTTCGGGCTTGATAGCCTTGACCATGTCGGTACCGATGTAGCCGGGGCTCACCGTGTTGACGGTCACGCCTTTGTTGGCCATTTCTTGCGCCAAGGCCATGGTGAAGCCGTGCATGCCGGCTTTGGCGGCCGAGTAATTGGTTTGACCTGACTGGCCTTTTTCGCCGTTGACAGAGGAGATTTGGATGATGCGACCCCAGCCTTTTTCCACCATGCCAGGCACCACTTGCTTGGTCACGTTGAACATGGCGTTCAGGTTGGTGTCGATAACGGCTTTCCAGTCCTCAGGCGTCATCTTCAAGAACATGCGGTCGCGGGTGATACCCGCGTTGTTCACTAAGACATCGATGGGGCCATGCTCGGCCACCGCTTTGGAAAATGCCTCGGTGGTGGAAGCCCAATCGGCCACATTCCCGACAGAGGCGTAAAAGGTGTAGCCCTGGGCTTTTTGCTCGCCCAGCCATTTGTCAAAGTCACGGCTAGGACCGCAACCGGCAATGACTTTGTAGCCCATTTTGTGCAGTCGGTGGCAGATGGCGGTTCCAATGCCGCCCATGCCGCCTGTGACGTATGCGATTTTTTGACTCATGTGAATGTCTCCAGTGGTTGCTTTTTAAAAAGTGGGTTGGGTTTATGCACGTGCTTTGACGTAGCGCCCAGGTGCTGGCTCGATGGCTTTGTATTCGCCACGGCCGTATTTTTTGGGGGCAGCCACTTGTTGTCCGCCATGTTTCTTCAGCCAAGCCGACCAGTCCGGCCACCAGCTGCCAGCATGTTCTTGGGCTTTGCCGCTCCAATCGGCAAACTGCTTGGGAAACTGGC
>JAIXYA010000152.1 GCA_027490485.1 Comamonadaceae bacterium | reverse complement strand
GGACAGGCGCAGCACCTAAGGTTTTCACCAACAGGGGTGTACCTGATGCACTAAAGCCAGTAAATGCTTATGCTCATAAGCATGCCAGATTTGCCAATGACCGATTTTTTTTCTGTGCACCGTCGCCAATGGTTGATGGGTTGTTCAGCATTGCTTGCCTCATTGACACTTACCCATTTGCCCGTCAAAGCCAGCCCTGACAAATCACGTTTAACTTTGGTTTTTGACGACCGCACCTCCTTGAGCCATTTACCCTTGTTGCTTGCAGAGCAGTTGGGTTTTTTCAAAGCAGAAGGTTTGGAGATTGAATGGGTGGAGCAGTCCAGCCAACCCGCGGCCATGGCTTCCTTGATGCAAGCCACTGCCGATGTGATGTGCGCTTCCTACGATACCGCCTTGCTGCTCAAGCAAAAAGGGTTTGATGCGGTTTGCATCGCTCAAATTGCCCGCACACCGCAATGGGCCTTAGGCGTCTCCAGCAAAAACGTTCCCAACTTTAAAACCATGGCTGACCTTAGTGGCAAGCGCATCGGTTTGATGGATGCTGAGGGCTCTGCACAGCGTTGCCTGTCGTTCAGTATGTTGCGCTCGGGGCTACAACCCAACGACATCCAATGGGTTTATTTCAATTCATCGCTACATGCCATGGTGGCCGCACGCAGTGGCACTGTGGATGCCTTGTTTGCTTCAGACCCCGTGATGACTGCACTGGAGAAGAAAGACGATCTCACGGTGGTCCGCAATTGGCGAACCCTCAAGCAAACCCAGCAGGTCTTTGGTGGCCTTTTGTCTGGCAACTGCTTGCTGGTTTCCCAAGCCTTGGTACAGCAGCAACCCGAAGCCTGTCAGGCCATGGTGTCGGCGGTGGTGCGAAGTCTCAAATGGTTGAAAACCGCTGGCCCCTCGGACCTGTTGCGCTATATGGTGGACAACCCCGTGGTACCCGACCGTTTGGTGTACCTGAATGCCATCGATAACCTGCGTGAGAGCTTTTCACTGGACGGGCTGCTGTTGCCCGAGGCTCAGCAGGTCAGCCTGCGCATGCTGAGGTTGCTCGACCCCAAGCTCTTGTCTGCCACACTGGCTTGGCAGGGCACAGTGAACAATGATTTTGTTCGTAAAGCCAAGCAACGCTTTCGTATGTAGCCTCAGCCTTTGTTGCGCTGAGTGGCTTTTTTATTTTTGCCTCCCGCTTTACCAGGCAGCATCAGCACCAGCTTTTGCCCTGGCTTAAGAGCACTGTCAAGCGACAAGCTGTTCCACTTGGCCACATCGGCTGCGGCGATTTTGTAACGTTTGGCAACGCTGGCCAAAGTGTCTTTTTTGCGAGCTTTGATGACTTGCTTGCGCAAAACAATTTCGGGGGCCAAATTCAGTTGGCCGTTATCGGCCACTTTGGTGGTGACGTCTTTTTCTTGTTTGCTAGGGCGCGGCACCAACAGGGCAGAACCGGCTTTGATGAGCATGCGTGGTGGTATTTTGTTGACACTGCGCATGTCTTCTTCGCTCATACCCACTTTTTTAGCGGCCTCTGGGACCTTCATGTTTTTGGGCGCTACCCAGACCGTCCAGCTCGCCAAACGACCATCGTAAGCCGCCACATTGCGTTCAAAAATTTCGGCGTTATCCCATGGCAACAAAATTTGGGATGTCCCCCCCGCCAACAACACTGGGCGGTGGGCCGAAGGGTTGAGCGCTTTGAAATCTTCAATGGGCACTTCGGCCAAGCGAGCCACCAAGGCCAAATCCATGTCGCGTGGCAAGGGTACGGTTTGGAAGTAGGGGTGATTCGGAATGGAGGGCAGTTGGATGCCCTTGCCCTGTGGATTGGCGATCAAGTTTTCCATCGCCTGCAATTTGGGGACATACAGGCGGGTTTCTGCCGGCATACGCAAGTCTGTGTATGCCACGGCTTGACCTGCTCTGAGGTTGCGGTTCACGGCTTTGCCTACATTGCCTTCGCCCCAGTTATACGCGGCCAAAGCCAAGTGCCAGTCGCCGAACATGCCATGCAAACGCTGTAAATAGTCCAGTGCTGCGCGGGTCGAGGCCAGCACATCGCGGCGATCGTCGCGGAAAGCGTTTTGTTTCAAGTCAAAGTCTTTGCCGGTACGCGGCATGAACTGCCACATGCCACTGGCTCGTGCCGAAGACACGGCCTGAGGATTGAACGCACTTTCAATGAAGGGCAGCAAAGCCAGTTCGGTAGGCATGCCTCGGCGTTCAATTTCTTCAACAATGTGGTAGAGGTATTTGCTTGAGCGGGCCGTCATGCGCTCGATGTAATCAGGTCGGTTGGCATACCACTGCTCACGCTCTTGCACCATGTCGACTTGCAGGTCGGGCATCGCAAAGCCACGGCGGATGCGCGTCCACAAGTCTGCAGGAATTTCCACCTCGGTGACCGTGTGGCTGCTTGGCTGCGTGTCTGGCAGGGCTTGCAGTTCGGTGGTTTCTATCGGTGTGTCAGCTTGGCTGGACTCAGCATTGGCATTGATAGATGTAAGCGAAAGAAGGCTGAATAGAATGGGCAGAAAATACAAAGCGCCCAAGCGTTGTCGGTGATATTGGTTTTTCATGGATCCACAAATTATAGAAACCTCTTTGGACTTGAACGATTGGCTGAAAACACCTGCTGGCGCCTACCTGCGCGAATGGGAGTCTCGCCAGTTTGACAAGGTCATAGCAGATATCTTTGGCTACCATGCTTTGCAACTGGGTTTATCAAGCCTGCCTGCGCTGCAAAGCAGCCGCATACGGCATTGCTGGGTGAGCGAAAACCAGCCCACCAAGGGCGCTGTGCCCAGTTTGTTGACCGATGATGTGGCCCTGCCTTTCTCCGAGCAAAGCCTTGATTTGGTGGTCATGCCCCACACCCTTGAGCTCAGCCGCGATCCGCACAGTTGTTTGCGTGAGGTCACACGGGTGTTGGTGCCCGATGGCCGCGTGGTGATTTGTGGCTTCAACCCGCTGAGCCTTTGGGGTCTTCGCCAACAACGTGCCAAGGCCTATGCTCGCTTGGGTTGGCAGGCCCCCTTTCTGCCCCAGCAAGTCAACGCTCTTGCGTCTTGGCGCTTGCGAGATTGGTTGCGCTTGCTCAGTTTTGACATTGAAGGCGGGTGTTTTGGGGCTTACCGACCCTCTTTCGAATCGGAAAAATGGTTGCAGCGCTTTGCTTGGATGGACAAAGCTGGTGACCGTTGGTGGCCCGTCTTGGGCTCGGTGTATTTTTTGGTGGCCATTAAACGCGTACGCGGCATGCATCTCATCAGTCCCCAATGGAAAAAGACGTCCCGTAAAGCAGCTGTCAGTGCCGTGCCCACGGTGAACTCTAGCGAGCACAGACCATGAAGTTGGTCACCATTTATACCGATGGTGCTTGCAAAGGCAATCCTGGTCCTGGGGGCTGGGGCGCTTTTTTGCGCTACGGGGAGACCGAGCGTGATGTGTTTGGGGGTGAATTGCTGACCACCAACAACCGCATGGAATTGATGGCAGTCATTCAAGCGCTTCAAGCTTTGAAGCACCCCTGTCATGTGCATCTCTATTTAGACAGCGAGTATGTTCGCAAAGGCATCACCGAATGGCTGCCCAGTTGGAAAGCGCGGGGATGGCGCACTGCATCAAAGCAGGCTGTCAAAAATGCGGATCTTTGGCAAATGTTGGACAAGGTGGTGTCTCAAAGCGGACACCACATTGAATGGCGATGGGTCAAAGGCCATTCGGGAGACCCTGGAAATGAACGCGCTGATGCCTTAGCAAATCAGGGTGTCTTGACAGTTCAATCGGGTTGATAATGACTTGATATCTTTCAAGGGTTTTTGATCACTTATGGCTTCGAAAAACATGATCACCGCGGTAGCGGTTGCTGGTATTGCAGTGGCTGCTGTAGGCGGCTGGTGGTATCAAAACAAACCCGCTGCACCCGCTTCTAGTGCCGGCACAGTCGCCGCTCCTCTTGCTGGCGCCAAACCTGCTGCGCCTGCTGGCGCACCTGGGGCCGGTCCTGGTGGCGCTCCCGCTGGACCGCCCCGCGCCATGGGCGTTGAAGTTGCCAAAGTCGAACAATCCACCTTGCGCGACGATGCGCAAACCGTGGGTACGCTCAAATCTCGCCAAAACACCATACTGCGACCTGAAGTTGCCGGCCGGGTTGTCGCTTTGGGTTTTGCCGACGGCAGCCAAGTGCGCAAAGGGCAAATGCTGGTGCAGCTCGATGACTCCTTGCAACGCGCTGAAATACAACAAGCGCAAG
>JAIXYA010000216.1 GCA_027490485.1 Comamonadaceae bacterium | reverse complement strand
ATCTTTGATTTGGCTATAGAGCTTGCCATCGGAAAAGGTGCCGGCACCCCCCTCGCCAAACTGCACATTGCTCTCGAGCTTTAAAACAGATTTGCGCCACAGACCCCAAGTGTCTTGGGTTCGCTGACGAACGGCTTGACCGCGTTCAATGACGATGGGCTTCAAGCCTATTTGCGCCAAGACCAGCGCGGCAAACATGCCGCAGGGCCCAAAGCCCACCACCACAGGTCGCAGGGCGCTAAGTGTTGGCCAGTCTGCCGGTGCTTGTACTGGCGGGTGCCAGTGCATATCCGGTGTGGCTTGGATATGCGGGTGCTGTGCGTGTTGTTGAAGTAGTTGTTGTGCTTTACTGATGTCATGGAGTTGCACATCGACTATATACACCACTTGTAACTTTTGCCGTGCATCAAAACTGCGTTTAAACACTTTCCAATCTGCAATCGCATCCAAGGAAATTCCCAGCGTCTGTGCAATCAATGGCGCAAGTGAGGGTGGGTACAGCGGAGGCTTAGAAGCCGAGTCTGGCGGATCGAAAGCACCGTCGAGTGGCAGTTTGAGTTCGGAGAGGCGAATCATGGGCGCATAGCATCAATCAAGGGCAACATGTCCTTGGCCATCAACATGCCTGCATGGTCTGAGATATGGTCGCCGTAGCTGTACAAAAATTTACCCTCTTTGGCGATGGTGCAAATGTCTGCGGGCAGATCGCACAGCAAAGGAAGTGGGTCATACACCAGCAAGGATGGGTTGTCGTGCATCAGTTTGGTGATGAACTCTTGGTAGGCAGCCGTTCCTTTGAGGTGGTCAGTAAAGCGCAGCTCGCACAAGGGGTTTTTCTGCCGTTGCAAAACACTGTTGAGAAATTCAAAACGCGTCAAGCCGCCGCTGATGCAGCTGTTGGGGTCTGGCAATGTCGGGTTGTCAATCACAAACACCACACGTTTGCCAGAGGCTTGCCAATGCTTGATCCTGTTCGAATAGACAGCTACATTGTGATCAATCTCTTCAGTGGTGGTGTGTTGGGCAATCAAGCCTGTTTCTGCATCGAGTCGGTACATCCCCCGTAATGCATTCGCCAAAACCACCACTTTTAAATTGGGATTGGCATCCATTGCATCGTAGGCGGCACGGTTGACAGGAGCTGTCTCCCCTGAAAGCAAATTCACAGGCCCCATCATGGCCCAACTGTGCTCTGCCGGTGAAGAGCGAATCAAGCTGTAAATGAGCGCCTCGCCTTTGCTGTCGCCCAACAGCACATGGGTGGGTGGCTGGACCTTGCCATCTTGAAAGCACCACATCAGCAAATGCTGCTGATCCACTGGCAGTGTGCAACTGGGTGTCAAAGTGCCACGCTCAACACCCACCACCAAGGTGGAGGGATCGGCATTGAGCATGCCATGGTGTCTAAATTTCAATCCATCGAAGCGGTTGATGGCGTGTGACATCAGCAGCACAGCAACCATCCATAAGCTCAGCCAAAGTACAGCACGAGGGTATTTTTTGCCAAAGCGAATCGGTTGTTCCACAAATCGGTAGGTCAGGTAAGCCAGCACAAAGCTCAGCACAACCAGCCCCAAGCGAACCTCTGCAGAGGGCGTTTGTGAGGCCAAAATTCGCGCAAAGGAAAGCAAAGGCCAATGCCACAAATACAGCGGATAGCTGATCAAGCCAATCGCAACCAAGGGACGTGAAGCCAGCCAAGCACTGTTGAGACTGCTGTTCATGCCTGCGAGCAATACCAAGGCGGCACCTGCGACTGGGATGAATACCCAATAGCCGGGAAAAGCCATGTCTTTGTCAAAAAAGAACGCCGATCCCAACACCAAGGCCAAGCCCCACCAACCAGCAGGATTTCGCCATGCTCTGGCCATGCGTGGGTTATTCATCAAAGCAATGGCCAAAGATGCGCCCACTAACAACTCCCAGCTGCGACTCAAGGGTGAATAAAAATCGCGTGCCATGTCGCCCTTAAATACCAACCAAAAGCTATAGCCAATCGATAACACCATCAACGCCATCAGCATGTGCAAAGACCAGCGGGGGATTCTTTTGAACAGCAGCAGCAGCAAGGGCCATAACAAGTAGAACTGCTCTTCAATCGCCAGTGACCATAAATGCAACATCGGCTTGGTGTCAGCGGCGTTGTCAAAATAGCCAGACTCTCGCAGCAACATGAAGTTGGTGAGAAAAATGGCACTGCTACCGGTGTGCTTGGCCAGTTGTTTGTATTCAATGAAGTTAAGGCAAACCCAACCAGCCAATAAAGCAAAACCTAAAACCAAGGACAGTGCAGGAAAAATACGACGTACACGTCTTGCATAAAAGTTCCGCAGACTGAATTGTTGATCGCGCAGGTCGCGAAGTATCAGTCCAGTGATGAGGTAGCCGGAGATGACGAAAAAAACGTCCACCCCGACAAAGCCACCGCTCAAGTGTTCGGGAAAAGCGTGAAAGATGACGACGATCAAAACCGCGATGGCTCTTAAGCCATCAATGTCCGGTCTGTAATCTGCTTGGTTCTGCGAAATACTGCGCCTCGCTTCTTGTTAAAAAATGCACGCTAGGGATGTGTCTAGCCCGAATCATAGACGCGTGGATAATCCCATTGGTGAAGCTCGCTAGGCCGTCGCTGGTGCAAGGACAGAAATGTCGCACTGGAGGAACGTCCGGACTGCACAGGACAGCGTAGGAGGTAACACCTCTCCACCGTGAGGTGAGGATCAGAGCAACAGAGACGAGTCACCTTGGGTGCTGGCACACAAGGTGGGTGAAACGGGCAATCTCTACGCGCAGCAATACCAAGTAGGCCAACGTTGAGGCGGTTCGCTGAGTTGGCGGGTAGGTAGCACCGAGCCGGGTGGGTGACCCCCGGCCCAGAGGAATGACGGTCACGTATTGGGAAACCAATATGCACAGAATCCGGCGTATCGGCGGGCTTCACTTTTTATTGAATTGACATGCATATAAGCAGTATGAATTGGCAGCATCGGTGGCAAAGTTTTGCGGTGTTCTCGGTGTCATTTTTAGCCGTATCGGTGAGCTTAGGCGTTGCCGTGGTGTCCATAGCCAAACTCTTGCTGTTAATTGCGGCTGTGGGTCAACTGTTTTTTGACGTCAAACACCGAAGCTTTCCCTCTTTCAAACTTTGGCCCTCAATGACTTGGTGGATATTGCTGGCCATGGTTTGGATGAGCCTGAGTTTTTTGTGGACTGAGTCAAGTTCTGCTGATGCTTTGGCGGGATGGGGAAGGCACAGTCGTATTCTGTGGTTTATACCTGTGCTTTATCTATTGAGAAGCCCAGAACAGTCTTTGTTGACCTTGAAATGGTTTGTGGCTGGCATGGTGGTGATGATGTTGTCATCTTGGGCCTTGGTGGCTGGATTGCCAGTGCCTTGGGCAAGTGCAAAAGAACTGCCTTCGCTGGGCATAGTACATGGCAGTACCTTAGAGCAACCTGTTTTGCTTACTTTTTTGGCAGTTGTGCTCTGGTTTATGCGAGATCATTGGCCGCAAGGTCACTGGCGTTGGGTACCCATTGGCATTTTGCTTCTGACCGTTTTGAATGTGTTTTTTGTGATGACAGGGCGCAGTGGCTTCTTGGTCATGCTGGTGTTTATTTCGATGGCTGTGTGGTGGCAATTAGCCAAGCGTTGGCGCTGGTTGGTGTTGGGTTTGCCATTTGTACTTGCTGCCTTGATGATGGTTTTATCCCCTCGATTTCAAACCAGAACCACAGAAGTCGTCAAGGATGTGCTTAGCTACCGTCAAGGAAGCATTGAAACATCTCAAGCTCAGCGCTTGGATTATTGGCATCGCTCATTGCTGGCTTTCCAAGAAAAACCTCTTATTGGCCATGGGGTTGGAAGTTGGCGCATGAATTACCACCGTTTGGGTGGAATGCAAGCAGACGCACCCTCAAACCCCCATCAGCAGTACTTGCTGTGGTTGGTCGAAGCTGGGGTAGTTGGCTGCATACTTTTTCTAGGTTTATTGTTTGCTCAGTACAAGGCCGCGCAAGCTTTGCCAACCAACGACAGGCAAGCTTTGACCACCGTCACCGCCATTGCGGCTGTGATGGGGTTGATGAACTGCCCGTATTTCGGTGCTGGCATGGGCGAGTGCTTGGTTTATTTGGCTGCCAGTTTGTCGTTGTTACGAAGATAAAAAACCATGTCTTTCCCTAAGCAATCCTTACCTTTGGAACTGGCCATTGTTGTTCCAACTTTCAACGAAAAAGCCAATATAGATGAGTTGGTGAACCGCTTAGGCCGTGTCTTGCAGGGCATTGAATGGGAAGTGGTGTTCGTGGATGATGATTCGCCAGACGGTACAGCAGAGCACATCAAACAACTCTCCTTGGTCCATCCAAGGGTCAGGTGTATTCACCGTATTCAGCGGCGGGGATTGTCTTCCGCCTGCGTGGAAGGTATGTTGTCAAGCTCTGCGCCCTATTTGGCTGTCATGGATGCCGATTTGCAACATGATGAAACCCGCTTACCCGTCATGCTGAAGGCTTTGCAACAAATGGGTTGTGAACTGGTGGTTGGCACGCGTTACATGGAGGGTGGCGGCGTTGGCGAATGGGATGAATCTCGGCAACTCAGTAGCCGGTTTGCGACATGGTTGAGTCAGCGAGTTTTGCGGGTCACCCTCAAAGACCCGATGAGCGGTTTTTTCATGTTGCGCCGAGAAGCCTTTATGTCTGCTGTGCACAACCTCTCCAGCATGGGTTTCAAAATCTTGCTTGATATTGTGGTGTCTTCACCGCGCAAACTGTCATTCACAGAAATTCCCTACACCTTTGGATTGCGCCATGCGGGGGAAAGCAAGTTGGACGCTAGGGTGGCTTGGGACTACTTGTTGATGTTGGCTGACAAGACCTTGGGCCGTTACCTGCCCACCTCTTTGATTTCTTTTGGCGCAGTAGGAAGCTTAGGGGTGATTGTTCATGTGTTGGTACTGTCTTTGGCGCTAAAGCTATTGGCATGGCCATTCACGCAATCTCAGACTGCTGCGGTGGTGCTGGCCATGGTATTTAATTTTCACCTCAACAATTTTCTGACCTACCGCGATAAACAATTACACGGGTGGATGTGGTGGTGGGGCTTGGTGAAATTCATGGCCGCTTGCGGCGTGGGTGCCTTGGCCAATGTGGGGGTTGCATCCTGGGCCCACAGCGGCGGTGGCGGTTGGCTGTGGTCTGGCTTGGCCGGTATATTGGTTGGACTGATGTGGAACTACAGTGCCACGGCCATTTTTGTTTGGCCGCAACGGCGCAAGACCTGATTTACGCCAATCTCTTTTGAATCAATGCCCATGTTGAATCCCGCTGATTATTTGTATTTACTATCGGTCAAGGACATGGGCCATGGACTTTTGCTTGGGTTTTTCTTTCTCATCGTCTTGCCCAAAGGATGGCAATTCAGAGCACTGGGTTCGCTGAACACGCTTTCAAAAATTATTTTTGCACTGGCGCTTTCGCTGGCTGTTGGTTATTTGATTTTCCCTAATTACTTTGATCATGCAGAGCCCACTGTGGCAACCCTTGGGCAAATAGTCCAGTCAGGTGGTTTGGCTTATCCCAGCGGTGACCAATGGCAATTCATGGGGCTGATTTATGGGCCTGGCATTTATTTAAGCAATGCAATTGCCATGCTGGTTGGCGACCCTGTTCTGGGTAGCAAATTACCTGGTGTTTTGGCGTATGTAGTTTCTTTGTTGGTGCTTTGGCAGCGACTGCCAAGTCCTATTTCACGCTCAGCTTTGGT
>JAIXYA010000256.1 GCA_027490485.1 Comamonadaceae bacterium | reverse complement strand
GATTGCCGCAGCTCAACAAGCCAAGGAGGCCGCATGAGCGCATATTCGCTGGAGATTCAAGGCTTAACCAAGCAATTTGGCAAGACCGAAATCATCCGTGGCGTCGATTTACAAGTGACCGCGGGTGAACGGGTGGCCATCATCGGCCCCAACGGCGCAGGCAAATCCACCTTGTTCAACCTGATCAGTGGTCGCTTTGCACCCACCTCTGGCAGCATCAGCCTGAAAGGGCAGCGCATTGATGGGCTCAAGCCCTTTGAGATCAACCGCTTGGGTTTGTCGCGCAGCTTTCAAATCACCAACATCTTTCCCAAACTCAGCGTGTTTGAAAACCTTCGCTGTGCAGTGTTGTGGAGCTTGGGCCACCGCTACAGCTTTTGGTCGTTTTTGGGTAATTTGAAAGACGCCAACGAATTGGCCGAAAACTGGATGCAGCGCATTCGTCTCAGCGCTAAACGCGATACCTTGGCCATGAACCTCACCTATGCCGAGCAACGTGCTTTGGAAATTGGCATCACCATGGCCGGTGGTGCCGAGGTGGTGTTGCTTGATGAACCCACCGCAGGTATGAACAACAGCGAGACCGAGCGCTTTATCGGCCTCATTAAAGAAGTTACCCAAGGCAAAACCTTGCTGGCGGTGGAACACGATATGGGCGTGGTGTTTGGCTTGGCCGACAAAATCGCGGTGCTGGTCTATGGCGAGATCATTGCTTTTGACACCCCTGACAAAGTCCGCGCCAATGCCTTGGTGCAAGAGGCCTATTTGGGCAGTTTGCAAGAGGACCATTGAATGTTGCAAGTCAAAGACCTCCACGCCTATTACGGCAAAAGCCATGTGTTGCATGGCGTGAGCTTTTCGGTGGGCAAGGGCGAGATCGTGGCGCTGTTGGGCCGCAATGGCTCGGGGCGTTCCACCACCGCCAAAGCCATCATGGGACTGGTGGATGCCCAAGGCAGTGTCGATTGGCTAGGTCAGCAAATCGTGGGACGCAAGCCCTTTGAGATTGCCCATTTAGGTTTGGGCTATGTGCCGGAAAACCGCGACATCTTCCCCAAGCTCACGGTGCATCAAAACCTGCTGCTGGGCTTGAAGGGCGATAAACCCCAAGGTCGCTGGAATTTTGAAGACATGTACAACTTGTTTCCGCGCTTGCGAGAGCGTCAGCACACCGAGGCCGGTGTTCTGTCGGGAGGCGAGCAGCAAATGCTGACCCTGTGCCGCAGCCTCATGGGCGACCCCGAACTCATCATCATCGACGAGCCTACCGAGGGTTTGGCCCCCAAAATCGTCGAACTGGTGGGCCAGTTTTTGCGGGAATTGCGCAACCGTGGCGTGTCGGTCTTGTTAATTGAACAAAAGCTCACAATTGCCATGCAAATCTCCGACCGTGCCTTGGTCATGGGACACGGCAGCATGGTGTTTGACGGTACCCCTGACGCCTTGCGGGCAAACGCCGCTATTCGCAAGGAATGGTTAGAGGTATAAAATAGTACGATCGTTCTTTTTTACCTTCCCACCTGCTTCTGACAAGGATTTTCTATGAGTGCTGACTATGCAGTCCACGGCGATGTCGCCGTGATTACCTTGAACAACCCACCAGTCAACGGACTGGGTTTGGCCACCCGCCAAGCGTTTATGCAAGGGCTGGACAAAGCCATGGCAGACGATGCGGTCAAAGCAGTGGTGGTGACGGGTGCAGGCAAGGCCTTCTCTGGCGGCGCTGACATCAAAGAATTTGGCTCGCCCAAGGCCATTCAAGAACCGCATTTGCTCACCCTCATCAGCGCCCTTGAAAACGCCAGTAAGCCTGTGGTCGCCGCTATCCATACCGTGGCCATGGGCGGCGGTTTGGAGTTGGCACTGGGTTGCCATTACCGCGTGGCCGCACCTGGCACCGATGTGGCTTTGCCTGAAGTCAAGCTCGGCTTGATCCCTGGCGCCGGTGGTACCCAGCGTTTGCCACGTGTCTTGGGTGTGGAACCGGCGCTGAACATGATCGTGAGCGGCGAGCCCATCAAGAGCGAGATGTTGGCCATGTTGCCTGGCCAAAAGCTGTTTGACCAAATGGCCACCAGCGCCGCCACCTTGATGGATGAGGCCATGGCTTTTGCACGCAGCGTGGTGGGTACCTCGCCATTGCCACGGGTGCGGGATATGCCTTGCAAGCACCCCAACGCCGATGCTTTCTTCAAATTCACCACCAATATGGTCAACGGCATGACCAAGGGCAAGTACCCCGCGCCGCTGAAATGCATTGAAGCGGTGCAAAACGCCACCAAGATGAAGTTCGACCAAGGCATGGAAGCCGAGCGTGAAATCTTCACCAACCTGATGTGGACCCCCGAGTGCCGCGCTTTGCGCCATTTGTTTGTGGCGCAACGTGCCACCACCAAAATCGCCGATGTGCCTGCCGATACACCGGTGCGTGAGATCAAAAGCGTGGCCGTCATTGGTGCGGGCACCATGGGTGGCGGTATCAGCATGAACTTCCTGAATGCGGGCATTCCGGTCAAGATTTTGGAGATGAAGCAAGAGGCTTTGGATAAAGGCATTGCCATCATCGAGAAAAACTACCAGTCGCAAGTGAAAAAAGGCAAGTTGAAGGAAGACAAACTGGCCCAGCGCATGGGTCTGTTGTCGACCACCTTGAACTACGACGACCTGAAAGACGCCGACTTGGTGATTGAAGCGGTGTTCGAGGAAATGGGCGTCAAAGAAACCGTGTTCAAAAAGTTGGACGAGGTGATGAAACCTGGTGCCATCTTGGCGTCCAACACCTCCACCTTGGATGTCAACGCCATCGCCGCTTTCACCCAACGTCCGCAAGACGTGGTGGGTTTGCACTTTTTCAGCCCTGCCAACGTCATGAAGTTGCTGGAAGTGGTGCGCGGTGCGAAAACCGGCAAAGACGTGATGGCCACCGTCATGGGCGTGGCCAAAAAAATCAAGAAAACCGCCGTGGTCTCAGGCGTGTGCGATGGCTTCATCGGCAACCGCATGATCGAACAATACGGTCGCCAAGGTGGCTTCTTGTTAGAAGAAGGCTGCACCCCACAACAAGTGGACAAAGCCATCGAAAAATTTGGTTTCGCCATGGGCCCATTCCGCATGGGCGACTTGGCCGGCAACGACAT
>JAIXYA010000082.1 GCA_027490485.1 Comamonadaceae bacterium | reverse complement strand
TAAGGCGCATTGGTCATGCTTTCCATGCCGCCGGCAATCAACACCTCTTGGCTGCCCGAGGCGAGGATGTCATGCGCGAACATGGCAGCACGCATGCCCGAACCGCACATCTTGGACAGGGTCACCGCACCCGCGCTTTTGGGCAAACCGCCTTTGAACGCCGCTTGCCTAGCAGGGGCTTGGCCTTGACCGGCCATCAGGCAATTGCCAAACAACACCTCGGTGACAGCTTCAGGCGAAATACCTGCGCGTTGCACCGCAGCTTTGATGGCCATGCCACCCAGATCGTGGGCGGAGAGGGCAGAAAAATCGCCTTGAAAACTCCCCATGGGGGTACGGGCGGCACTGACGATAACAATGGGGTCTGACATGAAATGCTCCTGAATAAAAAACTAAAGAGATGCGCCTAAAGCAGCGCGTTGGATTTGAAAACGTTTATCGGCCTCGTACGGAAACACATCGTGTACATGGCCATCGCTGATTTTCTCCTTGTGGCCTTGCCAAAAACTTGCGTCCAGCAAATCGGCGTGGTGCTTCATGAACACCTCGCGCACATTGGGGTTGCCCAGCAAAAACGGGCCAAAGGTTTCGGGGAAGACATCGTGGGGACCCACGTGGTACCAAATTTCGCCCGACATTTCGTCTTCTTCGTTGCGCGGTGCTGGCACACGGCGAAAGTTGCAATCTGTGATGTATTCGATTTCATCATAGTCGTAAAACACCACTTTGCCGTGGCGGGTGACGCCAAAGTTTTTCCACAACATATCACCGGGGAAGATGTTGGCCGCCACCAAATCTTTGATGGCGTTGCCGTACTCCACCACTGCACGCTCCATCTGGCTTTTGGCTCGCACATCGTCCAAGCCTGCATCAAACGCCTCTTGCAAATAAATGTTCAAGGGAATCATGCGCCGCTCGATGTAAGCGTGTTTGATCACCACTTCTTCTTGTCCGTTGTCAGCGCGGCGGTTGATCTCGATTTGGCTAGGAGCGAATTTTTGAATTTCGGCGATCAACTCGTCTTCAAAACGCTCACGCGGAAACGCCACATTGCTGTACTCCAAGGTGTCGGCCATGCGCCCTACGCGGTCATGTTGCTTCACCAGCAAATACTTGCCCTGAATTTGCTCACGTGAGGTGTCTTTTTGCGGCGGGTAAAAATCTTTGATGACCTTGAACACAAACGGAAACGAGGGTTGGTCAAACACCAACATGACCATGCCCTTGATACCTGGTGCGATGCGAAATTTATCGGTGCTGTGGCGTTGGTGGTAGAGCAAGTCGCGGTAAAACAAAGTCTTGCCTTGCTTGGCCAAACCCAAAGCGTTGTAGATTTCTGCACGCGGCTTGCGCGGCATCATGCTGCGCAAAAACTGCACATAGGCTGAAGGCACATCCATGTCAACCATGAAGTAAGCCCGTGCAAAGCTGAACAAAATCAGCAAATCTTCTTCCCCAAACAAGGCCGCATCGATGACCAACTGACCTTGGCCGTTGTGCAAAATCGGCAGCGCGAACGGGATTTCTTGAAAGCCGTTGATGACCTTGCCCACCACATAAGCGCCCTTGTTGCGAAAGAACAGGCTAGAGAGCACCTGCACCTGAAAGTTGGCTCGCAGTTTGGCTTGGCCCAAACGCTGCTTTACATTGCGCAAAATATCGTGGGCGTCACGTTCCAGGTCTTCAAATGGCCGCTTGAGGTCAAAGTCGCGAATGATGCGAACAATCACCTCATGCAAATTGTCTTCACTGGGGTACCACGCCTTGTACGTGGGCTTGGCGTCGGGTTCGGAGTTTTCGATGTACTCGGTGCTGACTGCAGGGCGCACAAAAATAAAGTCGTTTTGAAAATAACTGCGGTCCAAAATTTTGGTGGTGACAGAATTGAAAAAAGTCTCTGCCAGTTCGGGCTGAAAGTGATCCACCAACAAACCGATGTAATGCAACTTCACCTGTTGCCACACTTCGCTGGCCTGCTCTCCGGCTTTGTATTCTGTCGCGAGACGAACAGAACACTCCTTCACCCGCAGATCGTAAAACTCAATACGTTCTCGTTGCGCACGTTGCTGGCCATGCCAATCTTGGGTTTCATAGCGGTGCTTGGCTTTGGCCGATTCGGTGCGAAACAAGTTGTAATGGCGGTTAAAACCGTCCATCATGGCTTGCGCAATGTCATAGGCCAAGGCGGAGTCGAGTCGCTGTGCGTTCATAGGTGTTACTTATATGGCGATTTGACGTGGGTAGCGCTTAAAAGCGTTGCGAAACACATCGACCACCTCTGCTGAGTGGCTCATGCTGACATGCAAATCCTTCAACAAGCCATCGCTCAAGCCGTATATAAAACCATGCACTTGTATTTTTTGTCCCCTGGCCCATGCGTCTTGCATCACATTGGACAGCGCCACATTGCCTACTTGCTCTAAGACATTCATTTCGCACAACACAGCTTCCAGTTCGGCTTGCGGCAAATGGTTCAGTCGTTGGCGATGACGCAGTCGCACATCTTGTACATGGCGCAACCAGTTATCAACCAAACCAATGCGTGTGCCTCTGGCAGCGGCAATCACACCACCACAACCATAGTGCCCCACCACCATGATGTGCTCAACCCGTAAATGTTCGACCGCAAATTGAATCACCGACAGGGCATTTAAATCGGAGGGCACCACCACATTGGCCACATTGCGATGCACGAACACCTCGCCAGGGTCTAGGCCAACGATCTCATTGGCAGGCACTCGACTGTCAGAGCAGCCAATCCACAGGTATTTGGGCGACTGCTGTTGGGCCAGTTTTTGAAAAAAACCGGGCCGCTCTTTGGACATACGGTCTGCCCATTCGCGGTTGTTGACAAAAAGATTGTTGAGAGCGTTAGTCATAGGCGGCTGTGTTCATTCAGTGATGACAGCTTGGGGGGTGCGTTTACTTTTGGCGATGTGTTTGTTCAGCAATGTCTTGGCTTCGCGTTCATGTTGTTTGACTTCATCCAGATT
>JAIXYA010000183.1 GCA_027490485.1 Comamonadaceae bacterium | reverse complement strand
GATAGAACCACCGGGGACACGGCTTAGCACATCTTGTGCGAACAACATCATTTGTCGGTCGGGGTAGATGGTTTGTCCATCCTTTGTCACGATGCCTAAACGGTCCCCATCACCATCGAAAGCCAAGCCCAACTCGGCACCGGTGGTTTGCAAAGCAGCGATCAGGTCTTGCAGGTTTTCGGGCTTGCTGGGGTCGGGGTGGTGGTTGGGAAAGTCACCATCCACCTCGCTGAAGAGTTCAATCACCTCGCAACCAATGGCGCGAAAAATCGCTGGGGCAGAAGCACCAGCTATCCCGTTGCCGCTGTCAACAACGATGCGCATGGGGCGGCTTAAATGAATGTCTTGAACGATGCGCTCAAGGTAGGCTTGGTCCACGCTGACTTGTTTGACACTGCCACTTGTTTTCAACACCCAAGTTGCGTCCTGCATCATCTGACGCAGGCCTTGAATCTCGTCACCGTAAATCGCCCTACCAGCCATCACCATTTTGAAACCGTTGTAGTCCTTGGGGTTATGGCTGCCGGTGATTTGAATACCGCTGCGGCACAAGGTGTTGGCGGCGAAATAAAGTTGTGGCGTGGTGACCATGCCCACATCGATCACTTCTACACCGGCATCCACCAAGCCCTGTATCAGCGCCTGCGCCAAGACAGGACCGCTCAAACGGCCATCACGGCCCACAGCCACGGCGTGTTCACCTTGGGCCAAAGCTTGTGTGCCAAAAGCACGCCCAAGTGCGAGTGCGACCGAGGGGTTTAGCGATGAAGGCACCACACCGCGAATGTCATAGGCCTTGAATACAGAGGCTTCAATTTGCATGGCGGTATTGTAGAAGCAGGGCTTGGCGCAGACAGACATCGCAGCATCGTATGATGGCCTTCAAGACTTTCCCACATCACATGCTTTCCACGTCTGCTCACGCCTTCTTTCAAGCCAACGTTTGGCAAATGCCCATCAACTCGCCCTTGGGTTCGCTAACCTTGGTGGCAAGCGACAAAGGTTTGTGTGGCGTTTGGTTTGAAGACCAAGCCCACAAGCCTGATTTGCGCCACCTGCCTTGGGGCCCATCGCAACATTGGTTGCGCTTGGCCAAAACCCAACTGACCGATTACTTTGCAGGCAAGCGCAGTTCGTTTGATTTGCCCTTGGACCTTGCCAATGGCAGCGACTTTCAGCAAAGCGTGTGGCGAGCCTTGTTGCAAATACCTTATGGCCGTTACTCCACCTATGGCGAGTTGGCGCAACACTTGGGCCAAGCCCAAGCCGCACGTGCAGTTGGCATGGCTGTGGGGCGTAACCCCTTAAGCATCATCGTGCCCTGCCACCGCGTGGTGGGTGCCAATGGCGCGTTGACCGGCTACGCCGGTGGTTTGTGGCGAAAAATGGATTTGTTGCAACGCGAAGGCACGCTTTTGTGACACAGGCTGTGCGGTGGCGTCAATGGCTACCCGACTTTGTGCTGCTAGGTGTGATTTGGGGCTCGTCCTTTCTCTTCATGCGCATGACCTCGCAAGAATTTGGCAGCTGGTCCACCGCGTGGCTAAGGGTCAGCGTGGCGTGGTTGACCTTGCTCCCTTTTTTGCTGTGGCAAGGCCAAGCCCATAGCCTTGGCCTGCATTGGAAACGTGTTTTGCCCTTGGGCGTGGTGAACTCGGGCATCCCATTTATTTGTTATGCCTATGCGGTGATGTCCATCACCACCGGCTTGTCTTCCATACTCAATTCCACCACGCCACTGTTTGGCGCTTTGATCGCTTGGGTTTGGTTCAAGCAATATCCCGGAAATTCTCGTGGCGTGGGCTTGCTTGTGGGCTTTGTGGGTGCGGCGCTGTTAGCCTTGACCATGCCCGGCGGCGTGTCTTTCAAAGCAGGCGGTTCAGGCTGGGCGGTGCTGGCTTGCTTGTTGGCCACCACCTGTTATGGCTTGAGCACCCACTACTCGCAACGGTTTTTGAGCGATGTGCCCACCATGACCATCGCTGCGGGCAGTCAACTGGGGGCGAGCTTGGTGTTGGCTTTGCCAGGCATTTGGTTTTGGCCTGAGCAGTGGCCCAGCGACAACGCGTGGTGGAGCTTGCTGATGATTGGCGTGGTGTGTACCGGTCTGGCCTATGTGCTGTATTTCCGCTTGATCGCCAAAGTGGGCGCGGCTCGCACCATGACCGTGACCTATTTGATTCCGCTGTTTGCCAACATCATCGGCATCGTTTTCTTGAACGAGGTCATCACGACTTGGGTGATTCTGTGCGCCGCCATGATCTTGACAGGTACTGCCTTGGCGGCTGGCTTGGTGAAGCTGCCGCGCTGATCTCCCGTCATTGCTCTCTGTTGTCATTGCGAGCGAAGCGAAGCAAACCCTCTGTTTGCTTTGTCTGTTTGCTTCGTCGCTATGCTCCTCGCAATGACAGTTCCGCGCAATGGCGGCTCCTTGCGTTGACAGCTTCACTCACGGTGAGCGTCGCAGGGTCGGCCGTAGCCGACGTTGTGCAAGCATGGAGGCGAGGCCGAACCTGTGGCGCTCGAAGGGGGATTGCTTCGCTTCG
>JAIXYA010000051.1 GCA_027490485.1 Comamonadaceae bacterium | reverse complement strand
GGAGGGTGCAGCTTGGGCTGAATGCATACCCTTTAGCGAGACCCGCGACTATGTCAAAAAAGTCTTGGCCAACACCACCCTGTACGCAGGGCTGATTCAAAACGAGCCGCAATCACTTAAATCCAAACTCGGCATGGTGGGTCCGCGCGAAAACAATGCCCCAGAAGAAAACGCCGAAATTCCTTAAGGCGCTTGTTCTTCTTGGCTTTGCTGCATTGACCACATACGGGCGTACGCACCTTGCGCTTCAAGCAACTGCGTATGTGTACCCTGCTCCACTATGACGCCTTGGTCTAGAACGATGATTTCATGTGCATCAACGACTGTCGAGAGTCGGTGGGCAATGACCAAAGTGGTTTTGTTGTTGGCCGCTTCACGTAACTCCGACTGAATCGCACGTTCATTGCTGCTGTCGAGCGCGGATGTGGCTTCATCAAAAATCAAGATGAACGGATTTTTAAGCAGGGTTCGTGCAATCGCCACACGTTGTTTTTCACCGCCCGACAACTTCAAGCCCCGCTCGCCCACCATGGTTTGGTAGCCCAAGGGTGTGGACACAATAAAGTCATGGATGCGTGCTGCACGTGCGGCTTGCTCAACCTCTTCGCGACTAGCCGAGGGTCGACCATAAGCGATGTTGTAGTAGACCGTGTCATTGAATAAAACGGTATCTTGCGGCACGATGCCAATGGCCTGGCGCACACTGGCTTGCGTCAATTGATTTAAAGGATGTCCATCGATGCGAACCACCCCTTGCTGTACGTCATAAAACCGAAACAGCAAACGTGCCAAGGTTGACTTGCCCGATCCCGAAGGACCCACAATGGCCACCGTTTTACCGCAAGGAATGGTGAAGCTCACGTCTTGCAAAATAAGCCGGTCTTGCTCATAGGCAAAGTGGATGTGTTCAAACGCAACGCTGGGTGGATTCGCTAGGGCAAGCTGTTGCGCATTGGTCGCATCAGCAACTTCGCGCTCCTTTTCTAGCAACTTGAACATCCGGTCCAAATCCGTCAAGCTTTGTTTGATCTCACGGTAAATCACACCCAAAAAATTCAACGGTATATAAAGTTGAATCATGAAAGCGTTGATCATCACCAAATCGCCCAAGGTCAAGTTCCCATCGACCACGCCCTGGGTGGCTCGCCACAGCATGGTCACCAAAGCCACAGCGATGATGAGTTGTTGGCCTATATTGAGGGCACTCAATGAATTTTGGGCTTTGATGCGGGCAAGTCGTAACTTGTCCAGACTTTCGTCATACCTTTTGGCTTCAAAGCCCTCATTGCCAAAATACTTGACGGTCTCGTAGTTGAGCAAAGAGTCGATAGCGCGGGTATGGGCGCTGGAGTCAAACTCATTGACCTCTTTGCGAAATTGGGTACGCCACTCCGTCACTGTCACGGTGAAATAAATATACAAACCCAATGCGCACAAGGTGATGATGGCATACCACTTGTCAAACTGAAAGCCCAAGATGCACAGCACCAACAGCACCTCGATCAAGGTCGGCACGATGCTGTAGAGCGAATAGGCAATCAGCGACTCAATGCCGCGCACACCTCTTTCAATGTCACGGCTCATACCGCCGGTTTGCCGCTCAAGATGAAAACGCAAACTGAGTTCGTGCAAATGCTGGAAGGTTTGCAAGGCAATGGTGCGAGCCGCACCTTGTGTGGCTTTTGCAAAAATCAACTCACGCAGCTCGGTGAACGCAGAGACCGATAAACGCAGCAAGCCATAGCCGATGAGCAAGGCAACCGGCACCACCAACAGCACTTGCACACCTGTGGGCTGCGGTGTCATGCTATCGATCAAGTTTTTAAGCAGTATGGGCACACCGACGTTGGCAAGCTTGGCTCCCACCATGAAGGACAAGGCAGCCATCACGCGCCATTTGTATTCCCACAAATAGGGGAACAAGCGTGCCAAGGTGTGCCAATCAGAGACAGCTGGGGCGGGCACAGTGGCTTCAGGCAGAGCGGGTGAAGAGGTGACAGAGGGGCGCATACAGCACAATAGCGAAAGAATGAACAACTTGGATTGTGCCTGTGACCGATACCCTCGACCCGCGCTTTACCGTCAAAGCCCTGCCCACAGACCAAGAGTTGGTCCTCAAAGTCATCCCCATGCCAGCCGATTGCAATGCGAATGGCGATATTTTTGGAGGCTGGGTGATGGCGCAGGTTGACTTGGCTGGTGCGGTTTTGCCAGCACGCTATGTCAACGGCCGCTTAGCTACCGTGGCAGTCAATGAGTTTGTGTTCAAGCAACCCGTTAAAGTGGGTGACATTTTGAGTTTTTTCAGCACCATCAAGCGCATCGGCAATACCTCTATCACTGTCAAGGTAGAGGTGTTTGCTGAGCGATTCACTTTGCAAGGCACCTACTTGAAAGTGACCGAGGCGATGGTGACTTATGTTGCGATTGATGCCCAAGGTAAACCCAGACAGATTCAACGCAAAGACGCTTGATCAGTGAAACACCGGTTTGCGCTTTTCCATGAATGCGCTAAATGCTTCGATGGCTGCAGGCTCTTTGAGCATGCGGCCAAACACCAGGCCTTCTTGCTTGATGCGCTCCAATACCTGCGGCGTGATTCCCGCTTTCATCAAGCGTTTGGTTTCCATCAAGGAAGATAAAGGCTTGGCCGCCATTTTGCGGGCTTGCTGTTGAGCATAAGCATTGGTCTCTGTGGGTGGCAACACTCTGCTGACCAATCCTATTTCCAAGGCGGTTTCTGCCAAAAATGGCTCCCCCATCAACAAAGCTTCAGCGGCACGCTGGTAGCCCATGAGCTGTACCGCCAGCAAACTTGACCCTGCCTCTGGACACAAACCCAAGTTCACAAACGGCATGGAAAACGCAGCGTTATCGCCTGCATAAACCAAATCACAATGGAGCAGCAGGGTGGTACCCACACCCACAGCCGGCCCACAAACAGAAGCTATCAATGGCTTTGTAAAAGCCGCAATGCCGCGCAGAAAACGAAAAACCGGCGAGTCTTCACCCGCTGCAGGTTGCTGTAAAAAGTCAGCAATGTCGTTGCCCGCACTGAAAATAGTTTCGTGGCCTTGGATCAGCACGACCTTGGTGTGTGCATCCGCTTCAGCAGACGCCAAGGCTTGGGCCAACTCTGCGTACATGGCCGAGGTCAGCGAATTTTTTTTTTTTTTTTGTTTGAGGGTCAACGTCAAAACGCCGCTTTCGAAGTGATGTAAGACTAAGTCCATATCGGTTTTGCTACTGTTTAAATTACTCAACACGATTCCAGAACTGGGTACGGTAAAACGGGCCAAGGTAGCCGCGTACTTGCAAGCGTTTGCCACCTTCAATCGGCACCATTTTCACGGTGTACAGCTTGCCGTT
>JAIXYA010000034.1 GCA_027490485.1 Comamonadaceae bacterium | reverse complement strand
CCCAAGAAAGACATCACCGACGAACAAAACGCCGAGTTTTACAAAGCCATCAGCCACGACTTTGAACCACCCCTGGCCTGGAGCCACAACAAGGTGGAAGGCAGCACCGAATACACCCAGCTGCTCTACCTGCCCAGCAAAGCACAGTTCGATTTGTGGAACCGCGACAAAAAAGGCGGCATCAAGCTGTATGTGAAGCGCGTGTTCATCATGGACGACGCCGAGGCCTTGCTGCCCACCTACCTGCGCTTTGTGAAGGGCGTGGTGGACTCTGCCGATTTGCCCTTGAACGTGAGCCGCGAGTTGCTGCAAGAAAGCCGCGACGTGAAGGCCATCCGCGAGGGCAACACCCGACGCATACTCTCCATGCTGGAAGACCTGGCCAAACACGATGTGCCTGCCGCAGATGCCAGCGACGAGGACAAAAAAGACGCCGGCAAGTTCACCAAGTTTTACGCCGACTTTGGCGCTGTGTTGAAAGAAGGCTTGGGCGAAGACTTTGCCAACAAAGACAAGATCGCCAAGTTGCTGCGCTTTGCCAGCAGCACCACCGACACGGTGAGCGTGGGCTTTGCCGATTACAAAGCGCGCATGAAAGAAGGCCAAGAGGCCATCTTCTACATCACCGCCGACAGCTTGGCCGCCGCCAAGAACAGCCCGCAGTTGGAAGTGTTCCGCAAAAAAGGCATTGAAGTGCTGCTGATGAGCGACCGCGTGGACGAATGGGCGTTGGGCTTTTTGAACGAGTTCGATGGCACCCCTTTGCAAAGCGTGGCCAAGGGTGCGTTTGATTTGGGCAAGCTGCAAGACGAAGAAGAAAAGAAAGCCGCTGAAGAGGCTGCCGAAACCTTCAAGCCTCTGCTGGCCAAGCTCAAAGAAGCTTTGAAGGACAAGGCCGACGACGTACGTGTCACTTCGCGTTTGGTGGACTCACCCGCGTGTTTGGTGGTGAAAGACGACGGCATGTCGCTGCAACTGGCGCGCATGTTGAAGCAAGCCGGCCAAAGCGCACCTGAGAGCAAACCCATTTTGGAAGTGAACCCCGAGCATGCGCTTGTGAAAAAGCTCGATACGCCTGACGGTCAAATTCATTTCCATGACTTAGCCCACATCGTGTTTGACCAAGCTTTGTTGGCTGAAGGCGGCATGCCGGAAGACCCGGCGGCGTATGTGAAGCGGGTGAATGCCTTGTTGGTTTAAGCCATCAACTCGATTTGCTCGCGCAGCGTGTCGCACTGCCCTCGCCAATAGTCGGCAGTGCCAAACCAAGGGAAGTGCATCGGGAAGGCCGGGTCGTCTTGGCGGCTGGCCAACCAAGCGCTGTAATGGATGATGCGCAATGTGCGCAGCGGCTCTATCCACTGCAACTCTTGCCGGTCAAACGGCCGCATGGTTTCATAACCCTCTAGAACAATCGCGATTTTTTGGCGACGCTCGATCTCATCGCCATGCAACAGCATCCACAGGTCTTGTACCGCAGGGCCCATTCGCGCATCGTCCAAGTCCACAAAGTGCGGCCCTGCTTCGGGCATGCCTTCAGGTGTCCACAAAATATTGCCGGGATGGCAGTCGCCGTGCAAGCGCAGCATTTGTATCTGCTCGGGCATACGCGCTTGCACCATTTCAAGCGCTTGGTTGCAAAGGGCCAACCACTGCTGCGTCACTTCCGGAGCAACCCAAGCGTTGCGTATCAACAAGTCACGAGACGCCTCGCCAAAGGTTTGCCGGTTCAGTGCGGGTCTGTGGACAAACGCACTTCGCTCGCCCACCAGATGCATACGCGCCATCAAGCGCCCAATCCACATCAACACCTCGGGGTCGTCAAGCTCAGGTGAGCGTCCGCCACGGCAAGGGCTGACACTGAACCAAAAATGCCCATCCACACCGTCATGAAGGACGCGTGCTTCATGCAAGCGCATGCTGTTCAAGGTGAGAGGGCCTACCACCGGAATATCTTCAGCTACTAATTCTGCTGTGAATACATGTTCTTCGCGAATTTGATCTTCCGTCCAACGATCAGGGCGGTAAAACTTAGCCACCACGGTACTGTCGTCATCCAAATGCACTTGGTAAACGCGGTTTTCATAGGAGCTGAGGGCACTCATGCGACCATCTACCGGCAGACCTAAAGCGCTTAAGGCATCCAACACCACCGAAGGTGTGAGCGCTTGGTACGGGTGACTCACCTACACGCCCCACACCACAGGCTGACCTGCTTGATGGCATCGCTGCAACATATCGATGATGGGTTTGGTTCTTTGCCGCAAGCTGATCCCCTCGAACTTGGGTGGCGTTTGCCCATGGGCTTTGGCCTGTGCCACAGCTTCAGCCTGTTGCAGCTCTTCGGTTGCGACAGCATCTTGCAATGCCTTGATGGCCTCTGGCATCTGATCGGCTTCGATGATCCCCTTGGGTTCAACGGCCTTGCCAATCAAGCTTAAAAACTGGCGACCCTGAGGTTCGAGCAATATCAAGTCGCCGGTGGCTTTGGATTTGAATTTGTAAAGCATGCCGCCATTGTGCGCCACTCCTAGGTGTGGCGAAATGCAAGGCGTCCACCTACTCGATGGGCAGTCTTGCCAGCAGTATGTGATTGAAAGCGTCTGCCGCTTCAAACTGCACCCAATGACCTGCGCCTTCAATGACGTCCAAGTTCATCAACTGGCATCCGGACAACAGCTCTGGTAACAAATGCAAACTGCCTTCGTACAACGCGTCTTTCTCGCCCCAAATGCCATGCACTTCGCACTTCCATTGGTTTTGCAGTGACAACAAGACATCGCTTCGGGCTATGCGTCGTCTGCGCAGACGGTCGCGCAACACATTGTGATCTTGCATGGCTAACAAGTCTGAACTGATATGGTTTTCATCATGCACCATGATGGCCAATAAATTATTTCGATGGATGGCCATGCGTTCTTCGCTTGTCATACCTACTCTGAACCCACGCATATTGGGTATGTTGTTGGACAAGCCCAGACCCGGCACCCCTACCAGCACCATGCGCTTGATCAGCGAGGATTGCTGCGCTGCCAAGAAGCCGGCCATCAATCCGCCGAAGGAGAAGCCCACTATATCCACAGGTACTTCGTTGAACAAGGCTATTAAGCCTTGCGCCAATGGCACAGACAGGTCATCTGCATCCTCGGCACCAATGGGTAGTTCGGAGTCGCCCAGGCCTGGCGTGTCCAACGCCCATACCGCTCTGGACTGACTCAGCGGCAAGACATTGCGTACCCAATGGTTCCAACTGCCACTGCCCCCGTGCAATAACACCAAGGGCTTTCCTGCAGATGCATTCCACACGTGCCATACCTGCATGCCACTGGCAGTTTGAACTTCAAGCCGCTGGGCTTTAAGTATTGCCGCATCAATTTCTTGTTTCAAACTCATCATGCAAAACGCCCACTGGTTAGTGGGCGTTGTGTGTTTGGTTGCGCGAGCAAGATTTGAACTTGCGACCTTTGGGTTATGAGCCCAACGAGCTACCAGGCTGCTCCATCGCGCGTCGTGTGTGGGGATTGTAGCTCTTATTCGGCTACAGCAGGGGTTGTTTCGGCGATGTCAGGACGATCGACCAACTCGACCAATGCCATGGGTGCGTTGTCGCCAACGCGGAAACCCATTTTCAAAATGCGGGTGTATCCACCTGGACGTGTTTTGTAACGAGGACCCAGTTCAGCAAAGAGCTTGACCACGTTGTCGCGGTTGCGCAAGCGGTTGAATGCCAATCGCTTGTTGGCCAATGTGGGCTCTTTGCCGAGGGTGAGCATAGGCTCGATCACACGGCGCAATTCTTTGGCTTTGGGTAATGTGGTTTTGATGGCCTCATGCTCAATGAGCGAGTTCATCATGTTTTGCAACATCGCCAGTCGGTGTGAGCTGGTTCTGTTGAGCTTGCGTAGTCCGTGTCCGTGACGCATGGTGTTTCCTTTTTGAGTTCTTCAGTTTTTTTGCCGGCCGCCGTATCAGGTACGGCCAGGGGAGTGGCTGGCTGGTTGTCAGCACTTGTTTTTATTAAATACGTTTGGCTTCCAAGCCTGCGGGTGGCCAGCTCT
>JAIXYA010000006.1 GCA_027490485.1 Comamonadaceae bacterium | reverse complement strand
CTGGAGTCGGTGGGTACGGCCACCACGCCGCCTTGGGTCAACAAGGCTGCCGCTTGTTTCAGCAAGCGCGCTTGCGGGTTGTCCGGATGGACTTGAAACAGTTGGGCCATGGGGTGACCTTGGTCTTATTGGATGCGGTGGGTGAGCAATTCCCACACCGGCGTCAGATCACCGGGCAACCAAGGCAATGCGCCTAAATCGGTATGGCTCTCTAGAGGGCTGTGAAAGTCGCTGCCACGGGAAGCAGCCAGTCCAAACTCACGCGCCATATCAGCATATTGGATGGCTTCGGCGGCCGAATGGCTGCCCGTCACCACTTCCACCGCTTGACCGCCGTGGTTTTTGAATTCGCTGAAGAGGGCGTATTCCTCGGTGGGCGTGAAGCCGTATCTTGCGGGGTGGGCAATGACGGCCACGCCTTGGCATTCGCGAATCCAGCGCACCGCGTCGCCCAAGCCGGCCCAGCGGTGTTCCACATAGCCTGGCTTGCCCTCGGTGAGGAAGCGGCGAAACACCTCATAGGTATCAGCGCACACACCGCTTTCGACCAAATAACGAGCAAAGTGGGTGCGAGAAATCAGGTCAGGGTTGCCCGCAAAGGTGAGGGCACCTTCAAAACTGCCATGAATACCGACTTTGGCCAAACCTGCTGCCATGTCTAACGCCCGTGCGTGACGGCCGCCACGTGTGCTGCGTAAGCCTATCAGCATGCGTGGGTCTTGCGGGTCAAAGCCCAGACCGACGATGTGAACGGTTTTGCCAGCGAAAGACACTGAAATTTCGGTGCCGTGCAAATACCCCATGCCCAAAGCTTGTGCGGCGGCGCAGGCCCTGGCTTGGCCACCAATTTCGTCATGGTCGGTGAGAGCCCACAGCTCGACCCCGTTGGCATGGGCACGGGCGGCCAATGCCTCAGGCGTGAGCGTGCCGTCAGAGATGACGGAGTGGCAATGCAGATCGGCGTTGAGGATAGACACAGCTCAATTGTAGAAGGGCTGCATCGCTTCTATTTGCAACTGCAGCTTTTCCATGCCTTGCCAAGTGTTGATATCTAGGCGGTAGGCCACGGTGGCTTGCACTGGCAAGCCCTCGGTACGGCCAAACCAAATGGCGTCGACCAACTGCCCGTGCAATTGCAACTTCAGCGACAAATGTTTTTCACCGACGATTTTTTGGCTCAGCACATTCACCGTGTCTTGGAAAACGGGCACAGCAAAACCTTGCCCCCACACATGCGCTTGCAGATGTTTGACCATATCGGTACGCACATACTGCTGGGGCAAACTGCCATCGGTGGCCAAGGTTTGTGCCAAGGTGGCGGCGTCCAACCACTGGGTGGCAATGTCTTGCAAGGCCATCTCGAAGGTGGCCAAGTCGTCTTCCAACAAGGTGCAGCCTGCCGCCATGGCGTGACCGCCAAAGCGCAGCAGTAAATTCGGGTGGCGTTTGGCGATGGCGTCCAAGGCATCGCGCAAATGAAACCCCGGGATAGAACGCCCAGAGCCTTTGAGCACCGCTTGGCCTTGCGACTGGCTGCTGGCAAACACAAAGCAAGGCCGGTAGTGCAGGTCTTTCAAGCGACCCGCAATGATGCCGACCACGCCTTCGTGAAAGTCTTCATCAAACACACACAGTGCAGCAGGCGCAATTTCTTCGCTGTCCATCAAGGACTCGGCGATCAGCAGCGCTTGTTCGCGCATATCGCCTTCCATGCTGCGGCGTTCGCGGTTGATGGTGTCGAGCTGCTGCGCCAGTCGCCACGCCAACTCGGTGTCGTCGGTGCGCAAGCACTCGATACCCAAGGTCATATCAGACAAGCGACCAGCAGCGTTGATGCGTGGCCCAATTGCAAACCCCATGTCTTGGCTGCTGGCTTGGGTGGCGTCCCGCGCGGCCACTTTGAACAAGGCCGCCATGCCTGCGGGCAGATGGCCTTTGCGCATGCGCAACAAACCTTGGGCCACCAAACGGCGGTTGTTGGCGTCCAATCCCACCACATCGGCGACCGTGCCCAAGGCCACCAAGGGCAGCAAGCCATCAAGCTTGGGTTCGGTCTCTTTGCTGAAGATGCCGCGTTGACGCAGCTCGGCACGCAAGGCCAGCAGCACGTAAAACATCACGCCCACACCCGCCATGCTTTTGCTCTCGAAGCTGCAACCGGGTTGGTTGGGGTTGACCAAGGCATGGGGCGTGGGCAATTCGGGGCCAGGCAAATGGTGGTCGGTGATCAGCACGTACAGACCTAGGCGCTTGGCTTCCTCCACACCGCTCACGCTGGCAATGCCGTTGTCCACGGTGATCAAGACCTGTGCGCCACTGGCGTGAACGCGTTGGGCGATGTCTGGCGTTAAACCATAGCCATCGACCACGCGGTCAGGCACGATGAAGCTCACGTGCTGAGCACCTAAAAGCGTGAGGCCACGCAAGGCCACCGCGCAGGCTGTCGCACCGTCGCAGTCGTAATCGGCCACGATGCAAAAGCGCAGTTGCTGGGCAATGGCGTTGGCCAACAGCTGTGCAGCGTCGTCAATGCCCTTGAGGCCTGCAGGCGGCAATAAAAGCGCCAATTCGGTTTTCAGTTCTTGCGCATCATGCACGCCCCGCGCTGCAAACAAACGTGCCAACACCGGATGCACACCGCTTTGCTCTAAGGCCCACACGCTGCGGGGTGGGACATCGCGTACCTGGAGTTTCATTGCAGCAAGTCCGGCAGTTGAGTGGGGCGCAACCACTGCTGAAGCTTTCTGCGCAAGCCTTGCGGCGCATTTTCAAGCAAGACGCTGCGCGTGGGGTCACACAGCAGCACCTGTTCATGCCTTGCAAGCGCTGGTGCAATCGTGTCGTGCAGTACCGCTTGAAAAGCTGGCACAAACACCTCAGGGTTGTGGCTCAGCCAAGCCTCACGCAAGCTTTGGTCAAGTACCACAGCCGTCGAGACACTGTGGGTGTGCGTTGCGGGAAAGTCACCCGTGCCGCTGAACCACACCGAGTTCAAGGCCACAGCGCGGTGGTCGTTGACGGCATGGGTGTAAAAAAGCATTTGCATCTCATTTTGCAAGCGCCGCAACAAGCGCTCAGCGTCGGTTTGTGCAGCGATGCTGCTGGGTTGCAGCCAGTGGTCTATGCGTTGGCTGTTGACGCGGTCCAAAGACACGCTGGGCAAGCGTTTGAACACCGGTGCGTGGGCCAACCAGCGTCCGGGCAGCAAAGGCTGAAGGTGAATCCTGTCTTGCAGCAAGAACGGCTGCATGGCCTCACCCAATGCCTTGGTTTCCTCGTCAGTGATGGGGTTGGGGACACTCAAATTCACCTGCCCTTGGCTGATGTGCCAATGCACTGCGTCTATGAAAGCCCAGCCATGGTTTTCAGGGCATTGCAAACCTTGCGCTTGGGCGGCCAAGGCGGCCAGCGGCACCAGGCCATCATCGACTTGCCAGCCCAAGGCCTGCGCCCAAGCTACTTCATGGCAGGCACTCATCGCACTGTCGGGCAGGGTGGTGGTTGTCACACGCTGGGCTTGCCGCCAAAGGTCTGAATGTGTTGGGGCAAATGCCTGGTTCAAAGCCTGTTGCCAATGCGCTTGGTCAGGGTGGCCTGCGGCCATGCCCGCAGGCAAGGCAAAAGCCACAAGGGTCAAGGGAGAAGCAACTGTCATGAGGGTGATTGTGCAAGATGCCACAATCTGACTGCATGAATCTTTCAAGACTCCCCTTTGAGTTGCGCGTAGGCTGGCGCTACACCCGTGCTGGCCGCGCGGCGCGGCGCAACCGTTTTATCTCCTTTATTTCCTCTGTGTCCATGTTGGGGATTGCCTTGGGCGTGGCGGCACTCATCATCGTCTTGAGCGTGATGAACGGTTTCCAAAAAGAGGTGCGTGACCGCATGCTGGGTGTGTTGTCCCATGTGGAGGTCTTGGCCTACAGCAGTGCCTCGCTGCAAGACCCGCCGGTTTTGCAGCAAAAACTGGCGCAGCACTCGCAAGTCATTGCCAGCGCACCTTTTGTCTTGTCGCAAGGATTGCTCGCCCAAGGCGAGGACATGCGGGGTGCGGTCGTGCGCGGCATCGATCCAGCCCAAGAGGTATCAGTTACAGATGCGGTGGCTTTGATGTCGCCAGAGGTGCTGAACCAACTGCAAGCGGGTGGTTTTGGGGTGATTTTGGGCAGTGAGTTGGCGCGTGCTTTGGGCGTCAAGGTCGGAGAGCTTGTGACCTTGGTTGCGCCTGGTGGGCAGGTCACGCCTGCCGGTGTGG
>JAIXYA010000317.1 GCA_027490485.1 Comamonadaceae bacterium | reverse complement strand
GGATAAGTGCAATGCCAATCGGTCCGCAGCCTCAGCTGATTCCAGCTTGTCCAATTGATGCGACCAAGAGCCATCCAAGCCTTGCAAGGCTTCTTGCAAGCGGTGAGTGAGGATGGCCTCGTAGCTGCCTGGAATCAATGGCACGACGGTTATCTCATGCGTCTGATAGCGATAAGCTGCATTGGTTTGGGCTCAATGCCCCCCAACCCAGTTCTCCACCTTCAGCTCTGAATAGGCTGCGAAATCTGACACATTGTTGGTGACCAGTGTGACGCCCATGGAAAGGGCGTGTGAAGCGATCAGTTTGTCCAGCGCATCGCGTTGCCTCTCGCGGGTGACCAGACGGGTGGGGCCATAGACGACCGCGGCTGCGCCATCAAATGGTGCGGCAGGCACCTCTTGCAAGAAGGCGTCCAAGGCTTTTCGATTGCGAGCTCGCTGATTGCCCGAACATGCCACGCCATATTCCAACTCAGCCTGTGTGATGGTGGAGATCACCACATCGCCCACATAACATTGAGCAAACCGCTCTGCCACCTCAGGTGATTGGTGCTTCATCAGATAGATACAAATATTGGTGTCGAGCATGTATCTGGCCATCAAAGGGCCTCTCGCTCGGCTTGCTCCTGATGGCCCCGGCCATCAGACATGAAGCTGGGAGAAAAGCTGGAAAGCGCCTTCATGATATTGCCCATTCGGCGCTGTGCGGGGCGAATGCGCAGCTCTTCCCCCACGCGCTCAATCACCAGTTCCATGTCGCTGGAGGGAAAAGCAAGTTCTGCAGGAATCCGAACGGCTTGGGAATTGCCGTTTTTGAACAATCGGGTGGTGGTCACGAAGCCTCCTGATGTGTGTACGCGTACATCCTAGCAGAACTGCTTCCAATTTGGGTGAAGGCGCGCTTACTAAATTGTGGTTTTTCCACTCCCCCTCACAATCAACCCTTGCGCTAAATAGTAAGTCGCCAACACCCACAAGCCGGCATAGGGCAAGGGGCTGACAAACTTGTCGAAGGCCAGCAAGGTGTCTGACAGCATAAAGCTCAAGCTACCCCAGGCCACCCAAAGGCTAGCCGCGCTGTACAGATGTTTGGCGCGCCCCCAGGCTTGCGCGGCCATGGTGGCAATCACCAACACATAGGCGGCCACCGGCACTCGCAGTTCTGTGGGCAAGCCGTTTTGGTCCAAGCCCACAAAAATCACTGCGGCTGCAGAAATACACACAGCCACCGCCCGTCGACTGCGCAACCAAGGCGCGTCTTGGCGAAACAACTGTATGTAGCTGAGGTGAGCCAGCAAAAACGCCACCAGCCCTGGCACAAACAAACCTTCACCCATCAGCAGCACATCGCCCAACAGCGACAAGGCCAAGGCCAGCATCAACCACTTGCGCCCCAACATGCCTGCAGACGATTGCCAAGCCGCCACCATCAACACCAGCAATGCCAGAGGCTTGGCCCACAGATACACCTCACTCCAGCCACAGGCGTTGGCGGTGGTTGCCAAGGCGGCAGCTTGCACAAAAGCACACATCGCAGGAGACAAGCGGTTTTGCATCAGCGCGTTCACGGCCCACAAACCAGCGGCCACCGCCAAAACACAGGTAGCGGCCTCGGCCCACACCATGCCCTCCATGAACCACAACACCGCCGAGGCACAGCTCAGCAACACCACAAACCAGACGCCGCCCCACCACTGAACCGCAGGTGTTTGCACCGGTTGAAAAGCGGAGAAGTTGTAAAGCTGAAAAGGCTTGTCGGGGAAACGCTGGGCCACGTCATCAGGACGCCAGCCTGGGTGGTGGAAAAACACCATCAGCTTGTCGCGCCAACGCTTGGCATGCCAGCTGTCATGCAACATGCTGGTGTACATCTGCATATTGGCCCACAAAGGATCCCAGCTGTTGAGCGCTTTGCGCGTACCGTAAACGCAAGGCTCTTGGGGATCTTCTTCTTCGAAGCTGCCAAACAGGCGGTCCCACACCACCCAAATGCCGCCATAGTTGCGGTCCAGGTATTTGTCGTTCACAGCATGGTGAACACGGTGGTTGGAGGGCGAGCAAAACCAACGGTCAAACCAGCCCAAGCGGCCAATATGTTCGGTATGCACCCAGTATTGGTAAAGCAAATCGATCAGCGCCACGATGCCAAACACCACAGGCGGCACGCCCAACAGCGCCATCGGCAAATAAAACACCCAACTGCTGATGGCGCCAGCACTGCTTTGGCGCAGCGCGGTAGACAGGTTGTAGTGCTGGCTTTGGTGATGCACCGCATGGCCGGCCCAAAAAAAGGCTACTTCATGGCTGGCACGGTGAAACCAGTAATAGCAAAAGTCGTACAAGACCAAGGCCAGCACAACGCCGTACCAGGTGCTCCACCAGGCGTCATCGCGCACCAAAGCCACTTGCTCGAACACCAAGGTGTAAATGCCAATGCGCAGCACACGGGTGAAGATGGCGCTGATTTGGCTAAGAATGCCCAGCGAAATGCTGCTGATGGCGTCGTCTAGGCGGTAGGTTTGCGCGGACGCTTGGCCTTGTTGAGCCAGTCTCCTGCCCCAAAGCCACTCTATGAATATCAGGCCAAAAAACACTGGCGACGCCAACACAATGATGTAACCCATGAACTTGCCCAGTTAATACAGTAACGAGCATATTAATACATCAGATTGCTTCGCTGCGCTCGCAATGACGTCACTGCGAGGCCGAAGGCCGAAGCAGTCAAGGTTTAGGCCACAAAGCCCATAAACGCAAGGGCTGTTTCAAGCGCCCCGCCACTTCACCGGCTTCTCGGCCTGTGCCCATGAAGAAATCCGCACGCACTGCCCCTACGATGGCACTGCCCGTGTCTTGCGCCAACACCAAGCG
>JAIXYA010000138.1 GCA_027490485.1 Comamonadaceae bacterium | reverse complement strand
TACGACAAGCCCATGGTGTATTACCCGCTGACCACCCTGATGCTCAGCGGTATTCGGGAGGTTTTACTGATTTCCACACCCCAAGACACGCCGCGCTTTAAGGATCTATTGGGGGATGGCTTGCAATGGGGCATGCACATCGAATACGCTGTGCAACCCAGCCCAGATGGTTTGGCACAAGCTTTCACCATAGGCAAAAACTTTGTCAATAACCAACCCAGTGCCTTGGTGTTGGGTGACAATATTTTTTACGGTCACGATTTGGTCAAGCAGTTGCACAGCGCCCATGCGCAGCAGCACGGTGCCACTGTGTTTGCCTACCATGTGCATGACCCCCAACGCTACGGCGTGGTGGCATTTGATGAACAGCACCGCGCCATCAGCATTGAAGAAAAACCTGTCCAGCCTAAATCCAACTATGCGGTCACGGGTTTGTATTTTTATGACGAACAGGTTTGCGACTTTGCTGCCTCTATCAAACCTTCTGCTCGAGGCGAGTTAGAAATCACAGATGTGAACAAGCGCTATTTGGAGATGGGGCAACTGGGGGTGGAGATCATGGGCCGCGGCTATGCATGGTTAGACACCGGTACCCATGAGAGTTTGATGGAAGCTGCCAGCTTCATTGCCACCTTGCAAAAACGCCAAGGTCTGATGGTGGCTTGCCCCGAAGAAATTGCCTTTCACCAAGGCTGGATTGACGCAAGCCGCTTGCAAACGCTTGCCGCACCTTTGGCCAAAAATGCCTATGGTCAATACCTTTTGTCTTTGCTGAAATAAACGCCATGGCCTACCACGCTATACCTACTGCGCTGCCAGGCGTTCTGATTTTGGAGCCCAAGGTGTTTGGAGATGCACGTGGTTTCTTTTTTGAGAGTTTTAACGCCCAAGACTTTGCCAAGGTCACAGGCTTGGATGTCACTTTTGTTCAAGATAACCACAGCCGTTCTGCCCAAGGCGTGCTGCGTGGCTTGCATTACCAAATACAACAAGCCCAAGGCAAGTTGGTACGTGTCACCGAAGGCGAAGTGTTTGATGTGGCGGTAGATGTACGTCGGTCATCGCCGCATTTTGGCCAATGGGTGGGCGTGCATTTAAGCGCTGAGAACAAGCGGCAGCTTTGGGTGCCACCTGGCTTTGCCCATGGCTTTGCGGTTTTGAGCGAAAGCGCCGAGTTCTTATACAAAACCACCGATTACTATGCCCCAGCGCATGAGCGTTGCATTGTGTGGAATGATCCCGACTTGGCCATCGATTGGCCTCTTCAATCTGCCCCTTTGCTGGCGGCCAAAGACGCCCAAGCACCTGTGTTGGCCCAAGCCGAAGTGTTTGTGTGACAAATCATTGACACATTCGGGTATTAAGATCATATTTTTCACATTAATGTCATTATGAAAATTGCTGTATTTGGTACGGGTTATGTGGGCTTGGTGCAAGGTGCTGTGTTGGCTGATGCTGGGCACACCGTCATATGTGTCGATATCGACGAAAACAAACTGGCACGTTTGCGTAAAGGCGAAATTCCCATTTTTGAGCCTGGCTTAGAGCCCATTGTGAAAAGCAATTTTGCGGAAGGCCGTTTGCTTTTCACCTCAGACGCCAAGTCGGCGGTAGAGCAAAGCGATGTGCAATTCATCGCAGTCGGGACACCTCCCGATGAAGACGGCAGCGCCGATTTGAAATACGTATTAGCCGTTGCTAAAACCATTGCCACGCATATGACGGGATACGCCGTCATCGTCGACAAGTCCACCGTACCCGTGGGCACGGCTGACAAAGTAACCGCCATGGTCGCTCAAACGCTGAAAGAGCGCGGTGTCAGTTTTGAATTTGACGTGGTTTCCAACCCTGAGTTTTTAAAAGAGGGTGCAGCGGTCGCCGACTGCCAACGGCCTGACCGTATTGTCATTGGCACTGAAAGCGCCAAAGCTGAAAAAATTCTGCGCGAGTTGTACGAACCTTTTAACCGCAACCATGACAAAGTGATTGTCATGAATGTGCGAAGCGCAGAACTGACCAAATACGCAGCCAATTGCATGTTGGCCACCAAGATCAGTTTCATGAATGAAATGGCCAATATCGCCGAACTGGTGGGTGCGGATATCGAGTCGGTGCGTCAAGGCATAGGCAGCGACCAACGCATTGGTTACCACTTTATTTACCCTGGCGCAGGCTATGGCGGCAGTTGTTTTCCCAAGGACGTCAGCGCCTTGGTCAAGACTGCAGAGGGCTTGGGCTATGCGCCTTGGATACTCAACGCGGTTGAGTCGCGCAACCAAGCGCAAAAGCATGTGGTGTTTGAAAAAATCAAACACTATTTCAAAGATGGCTTAAAAAACAAAACCTTTGCCTTGTGGGGCTTGTCGTTTAAACCCAATACCGACGATATGCGCGAAGCGCCCAGTCGGGTGGTGATGGAGGCTTTGTGGCAAGCCGGAGCCCGTGTGCAAGCGTTTGACCCTGCTGCCATGGAAGAAACCCAGCATATTTATGGCGATAGGTCAGACCTGATGCTGTG
>JAIXYA010000311.1 GCA_027490485.1 Comamonadaceae bacterium | reverse complement strand
TTTTTTGAAACAATTCATCTTCTACTTGCTCACATACACCGTCTGCCAGCAAGCAATCACACAAATTGCACAAAATACACAGCTTGTCTTCGTTGCTTAGAGCGGCAGGAGCATCCGTGAGAAATTGATCCAAGGCGATGGTTTCTACGTATTCAAACGCCAACTCCAGCACATCTTGATTGCCACCAATCACGGCTTGTAATTGACTTGACTCATGGTCATCAATTTCGCCATCGGCCATAAGCATATAAAGCAAGGCCACGGCCAACGATAAGAATGGCGTGAGTTCTATGGGCTCATCAGGCTCAGCTTCCCCTGAGTCGAAAGAATCGACTTGATTGAGGGCATCGTCGGCCGTAGCAAGCGATGACATAGGAGCGTTCATGAATGCCTAAGATTAATGAACTCCCAGTTTGCCCCCTACAGACTGTCAGCAACACACGGTTTTGCACCACTACACACGAAAACCCATGCAATTAAAGACTGCTCAAAAAATATCTTGTGTATTCAGTGGTCAATACACAGACAGTTATCGTTATAAGGGCTTATGGCTCAAGGCGTTGCTGATCAACTTAGAGGTAATGTCCACGATTTGAATCATGCGTTCATAAGGCATTCGGGTCGGGCCAATAACGCCTAAGGTACCCACCACTTGTCCGTCAACTTCGTAATTGGCGCTGACCACTGACAGTTCCTCAAAAGGAACAATTTGGCTTTCACCGCCAATGTAAATTCGCACACCTTCGGCTTGAGAAGAAATATCGAGCAAACGCATGAGTTGCGCTTTTTCTTCAAACAGCTCGAAAGCACGGCGCAATTGGCCCATGTCGCTGGAAAAATCGGATACCGACAACAAATTGCGCTCGCCGCTGATGACCACCTCGTCTTCTCCTTGCACCAACGCTTCAGAGCTGAATTTCACAGCCGCTTGCATCAACGCCGCAATCTCGCTTCGCAAGCTATCTACTTCGGCTTGCAAACGCTCACGCACCTGATCGATGGCCATACCAGCAAAATTGGCATTGAGGTAATTGGAGGCTTCAACCAACTGGCTTTGCGAAAAATCTGTGTCGGTGAAGATGACGCGGTTTTGCACATCGCCCTCAGGCGTGACGATGATGACCAAAACGCGTTTATCGGAAAGCCGTAAAAACTCAATATGGTGGAACACCGAACTGCGCTTAGGTGCCATCACCACACCCACAAAGTTTGATAAGTTAGACAACAACTGCGCCGCACTGGTGATGACTTTTTGCGGCTGCTCCGCGACCAAACTGGGCGCTTGCAACTGCTGGCGATCAAATGTCAGCATGGTGTCGACAAACAATCGGTAGCCACGTGCTGTCGGAATGCGCCCTGCCGAGGTGTGGGGACTGACAATCAAGCCCATTTCTTCCAGATCCGCCATGACATTTCGCACGGTGGCAGGGGACAGTTCGATACCGTTGGCTCGGGACAGGGTACGGGAACCCACGGGCTGGCCGTCAGCGATATAGCGCTCTACCAGGGTCTTGAGCAACAACTTGGCACGATCATCGAGCATGGTCATCCTTTCTAAGCATTTTAATGATGTAATTTGGCCTATGAATCCAAAGTTTGGCCAAATCGCCCTTATCGGCAAATCCCACGCCTCACCCAGCCATGGTGCTGCTGCGTCATCGGGTCAGCCCGTACTGGCCTCCTTGGTGGCTTTTTTGCTCAGCCAAGGCTGCGACGTGGTGGTGGAAAAAGACACCGCAGCGTATTTGGGTGATCAGGGTTGCCCCGTGATGAATGTTGCAGGCATTGCCAAGCAATGCGACCTTGCCTTGGTGGTCGGAGGCGACGGCACCATGCTGGGTTTTGGCAGGCAACTCGCCCCTCATGGTATTCCCTTGATTGGCATCAACCAAGGCAGACTTGGTTTTATCACTGATATTTCCTTGGAACACATGGAAACGACTTTGCAGCCTATGCTGCAAGGTCAATACGAGGAAGACCAGCGCAGCATGTTGCATGCCCAAGTCTGGCGGGGTACAGATTGTGTGTTCGACGCGTTGGCTTTGAATGATGTGGTCATTAACCGCGGTGCTTCCTCTGGCATGGTGGAGTTGCGGGTATCGATCGATGGGCATTTTGTGGCCAACCAACGCGCCGATGGCCTGATCATCTCCACCCCCACAGGTTCCACTGCCTACTCTTTGTCTGCTGGCGGCCCCCTGTTGCAACCCGCTTTGGGTGGTTTGGTGATGGTACCTATAGCGCCGCACACCTTCTCCAACCGGCCCTTGGTCTTGGCTGACGATGCAGAAGTCACGATCGAATTGGTGGGCGGACGCGATGCCAGCGCCAATTTCGATATGCAGTCCATGGCCTCTATCCTGATTGGGGATAAAGTTTTGGTACGTAAATCACCACACCATGCGGTCTTTCTTCACCCCAAAGGTTGGAATTACTTTGACACACTGCGTCATAAATTGCATTGGAATGAGGGTGGTTCATGAGCTTGCAACGCATCAGCCTGCGCGACTTCGTCATCGTGCGTCAACTCGAGTTGGAGTTCGGCGCTGGGTTTACCGTTCTCAGCGGAGAAACTGGGGCTGGTAAATCTATATTGATAGACGCACTTCAATTGGTACTGGGCGCCCGTGCAGAAGCCAGTGTGGTGCGCGAAGGCGCTGCTCGCAGCGAGTTGTGCGCTGAGTTTTCCACGCCCACCCACCTGCAACCTTGGTTGCAAGACAACGGCTTTGATGCTGCCGACGATTTATTGCTTAAACGCAGCATCGATGCGCAAGGCAAAAGCCGCGCATGGATCAATGGCAGCCCAGCCACCGCCACGCAATTGCGTGAAATTGGCGATCAATTACTAGATATTCATGGCCAACACGCTTGGCAAAGCCTGACACGTCCCAGCGCTGTGCGTGATCTGCTCGACGCCTACGCCCAAATTCCTGCACTGGCTTTGCAAAATCTTTGGAACGATTGGCGGCAAAGCCTGCAAACCTTGGAACACGCTCGCTTGGCGCAAGACCAACTTCAGCAAGAACGCGAACGACTGAGTTGGCAAATCAGCGAGGTGGACAAACTCTCACCAGGCGCTGACGAATGGGAGGAATTGAACGCCCAACACACCCGCTTGTCACATGCACAGACCCTCTTGGACGCAGCGCAAACCGCCCTCTCTCACCTGCAAGAGGAAGACGCCGCGCACAGCCACTTGGCACAAGCGGTCAAAGTATTGCAAGAGCAAGCCAACATTGAAGCCGAGTTCCAGCAACTGTCAGACCAACTGGGTTCTGCACTGGCGCAAGCCGAGGATGCTGCGCACAGCCTGCAAACTTGGTTACGCCGAGCAGACCTTGAGCCAGAAGGTTTGGCCGATATTGATGCCCGCATGGGGCTGTGGCTGGCTTTATCGCGCCGCTACAAACGCACGCCCCAAGAGCTGCCAGCGCTCTACCTCGGTTGGCAGCAAGAGCTTGTGAAGCTAGACGCCGCAGTCGATTTGGCCGCACTCGAAGCTGCAGAACAAAAAACCAAAAATGCTTTCATGGCAGAGGCCAGAAAACGCTCACAAGCACGCCAAAAAACTGCCCCAAAGTTAGCTGCCAGCATCACCCAAGCCATGCAAAGCTTGGGCATGCAAGGCGGGCAATTCCAAGTGCAACTGCAAGCCTTGGAGGAACCAGCCAGCCATGGCTTGGAAGAGGTGCAGTTCTTGGTGGCAGGACATGCTGGCAGCACGCCCAGACCTGTGGGCAAGGTTGCCTCGGGGGGCGAACTCTCTCGCATCGCCCTGGCCATTGCAGTCACCACTAGCCAATTGGGTACAGCACCAACACTTATTTTTGATGAAGTAGACGCGGGTGTTGGCGGCGCAGTCGCTGAAACTGTGGGTCGCCTCATGAAGCAACTGGGCAAAGACCGCCAAGTGTTGGCGGTCACACATTTGCCTCAAGTGGCAGCTTGCGCTGACCACCATTGGGTGGTCTCCAAACACGCGGACAAACAAGGTGTGGCAAGTCAGGTAACCCCCGCCACAGGTGAGCAAAGGGTGGCTGAAATAGCCCGTATGTTGGGAGGTGAGCGCTTGTCTGACACCACCCATGCGCATGCGCGTGAAATGCTGCAAGCCATGACCAAGGCTGCCCCCAAACCCAAGGCCACCCGCGCATGAGTCGCGAACTGATTTTGATCACAGGCATGTCAGGCTCTGGCAAATCCATTGCACTGCACGCCTTGGAAGATGCGGGCTACTACTGCATCGACAACCTGCCGCCCGAGCTGCTGCTGCCTTTGGTTCACCTAGAAGACCAAACGCAACAAGACAAGATGGCCATTGCCATGGATGTGCGAAGCGCCCACGCCTTGCATTTGGTCCCTGCGCAGCTAGCCCAATTGCGTGATGAACAGGTGCATGTTCGCTTGCTGTTTTTGGACGCCAACACCGACACCTTGGTCCACCGTTTTTCTGAAACCCGGCGTAACCATCCCCTATCACGCGCTGACAAAGGCGCGGCAGTATCCACCCGAGACTTGGTGGCGGCGATTGAACTTGAGCGCAAACTTTTGTCAGATTTGCGCGAAGAGTCTCACATCATCGACACCAGTTTGCTGCGTGCAGGTAAGTTGCAAGACTATGTTCACTCCTTGGTCACGGCACCCAGCGCTCAGCTAACGCTGATGTTCGAGTCCTTTGCCTTCAAACGCGGCATCCCTGTTCATGCGGACTTTGTGTTTGATGTGCGGATGTTGCCCAACCCGCATTACGAAGCTGACTTGAAAGCACTGACGGGGCGAGACGCCGCCGTAGCGCAATGGCTGGCAAGTCAAACCCCTGTACAAACCATGCAGTCGCATATCAGCGATTTTTTAAGTCAATGGTTGCCTTCTCTTAAAAACGACCACCGCAGCTATGTGACAGTCGCCATCGGTTGTACGGGAGGTCAGCACCGTTCGGTGTATTTGGTCGAGACTTTGCACCAATGTTTTTCCGCTGATTGGGTCAGCCTCAAGCGTCACCGCGAACTCGACACGCTTTAAGCCAATAACAGCTGACGTATGGGCGCGGGTAGCCCTAAGTTTGGCCAGTCTTGGACGCCCCACCACTGCCCAGCATCCCCCAAGCTTTGCTCAGTCGGTAAAGCCAAATGCGCCACATGCAAATGCAAATCCTTGTGGGTCAGCACATGCACAAAGGCGGGTGCAAAGTGCAGCTTGTTTTGCAAAGGCTTTGACAGGGACGCAAGAAGTGCCTCTTCGCTGTCAAAAATGGGGAAGGTGAACAAACTCGACCACACGCCCTTTGTAGGGCGTTGCTGCAACCACACCGCACCCTTTGCGCTACGAGCAAACAGCAACCACATCACCTGAGCGCTGCGTTTGAGCTTGTGCGATTTGACAGGGTAATGGCTGGCTTGGCCTTCTTGGTACGCGACGCAGATATCTTGCATAGGACAGCGTTCACAGGCAGGCTGGCTGCGGGTACACAAAGTCGCACCCAAATCCATCATGCCTTGGGTGTAGGTTGGCATATCGCTTTCTTGGTGAGGCAACACGTCTTGGGCAATTTGCCAAAGCGCTTTTTCATGCGAAGCCACCGACAAATCGTGTCCAAAACCATGCACCCGCGTCAGCACCCGTTTCACATTGCCATCCAATATCGCTTCGCGTTTTCCAAAACACAAAGATGCGATGGCCGCCGCGGTAGATGGGCCAATGCCAGGCAAGGCTTGCAAAGCATCTTTGGTGCTTGGAAAAACACCGCCATACTGATGTGCGACCAACTGTGCACAGCGATGCAAGTTTTTGGCGCGGCTGTAATAGCCCAACCCGCTCCACAAGCCCAACACCTCATCCAAGCTGGCACTGGACAAGCCAGATACCGTTGGGAAACGCTTTAAAAACTTGTCGTAATAAGCCTTCACCGTCACCACTTGGGTTTGTTGCAGCATGATTTCGGACAACCACACGCGGTAAGGGTCAGAACTGGATTGCCAAGGCAGGTCATGCCTGCCATGCTGCTTTTGCCAAGCCACTAAACGCTTTGCAAAGCTTGGCGACTTACTCAGGGCTTTTGGCATTGGGGGCAATAAAAGGTGGAGCGCTGTCCTTGCACCAAGCGCTTGATGGTGGCGGTGCATTGACGGCACGGTTCTCCCGCTCGGTCATACACCATGGCTTGCAACTGGAAGTAGCCGTTTTGTCCTTGTGCGTTGGAAAAATCGCGCAGGCTGCTGCCACCTTGGGCAACGGCTGCCATTAGCACCTCCCGAATGGCTGCGTGAAGCTTTAATACCCGGGGTTTGCTGATGCGATAAGCACGTGTGGTGGGTCGAATACCCGCCATGAAAAGCGCTTCACTGGCGTAAATATTGCCAACACCCACCACCACATTTCCTGCCAACAATAGCTGTTTGATGACAGTTTGGCGTGTTTTCAGAGCCTTGGCGAACAACTCTGGGTCAAAACTGTCTTCCAAGGGCTCCACACCCAAGGTTCCCAACAATTTTTGGGCAACAGGGCTGTCTTGGCTGGGGGCATAAACCACTGCGCCAAACCGGCGCGGGTCATGCAGGCGCAACAAGCCTTGGTCAGTCAAGCAATTGAAATGGTCGTGTGGACCAGGAGGGCTCAAAGCCTCGCCAAACGACAAAGAACCCGACATCCCAAGGTGAATCAATAGCAAACCTTGGCTTAAATCCAGCAAAAGGTATTTGCCTCGTCTACGCACACCCAATACAGCCAGTCCTTGCAAACTGTCAGGGGAGCAACCCAAAGGCCAACGCAGAGCTTTGCCCATGGCCACATTCGTGATCTTTGCACCGGCGATGCGCGAGGCGAAACTCAGGCGGGTCACTTCAACTTCGGGTAATTCAGGCATGGCAAGCAGACTAGGGAATGCTGCGATTATCATTCCGCGATGAACTTATATCCACGAACATCCGCACTGCGCAGTGCTTGGCTTGCTGGCGCAACCAGTTTGGTCCTGTTTTGCGGCACCTACAACTCAGCTTGGGCACAGCCATCGGCCGCTCCCAAAGAGACTGAAACCGCCGCTATTGAAAACTCCAAACTCAATGCGGAATGGATGTTGCTGATTCTGCTGGGTGAAATGCAAGTCACCCAAGGCAACCCAGGTGCGGGCTACTCCATGATTTTTGAAGCTGCTCGCAAAAGTGGCGATGAAACGGTTTACAAGCGTTCGGTGGAAGTGGCCTTGGCAGCCCGCTCTGGCCCCTCGGCGCTAGAGAGCGCCAAAGCTTGGAAAAAAGCCCACCCCAAATCGCATGAAGCCAATGGCTATGTGCTGCAAATCCAAATTGCCTTGAACCAGCTGGCAGAAAGCGTGACCACGCTGCGCTCAAGCATCAGCCTGTTGCCCCCCGAGCAACAGGCTGAAGGTATCACCGGCATCCCGCAAATCTATTCACAAGTGCAAGACAAAGAATTGGCCAATGCCGTGGTCGAGCAAGCCTTGACGCCCTATGTCAACCAAGCCAGCACAGCCGCTGTGAGTTGGGCCACCATCGGGCGCATGCGCATTTGGGCGAAAAAACTCCCTGAAGCAGTGGAAGCGGCCAAATTGGCGCTAGCCAAATCACCCGATTCCCCCGAACCTGCCATGTTGGCCCTGGAGTTGTTGTCGCTGGGTGAATCGCAAGCGGAAGAACTGGTTTTGCAAGCGCTGAAAAAGAACGGTCAACCCAATCTGCAACTCAGCTACGCCCGAGTTTTGATTGATGCCCAGCGTTTGAATGATGCCTTGGTGCAACTGCAAAAGCTTTCGCAAGACATGCCCAATTTCTCTGATGTGTGGTTGCTCTTGGGCGCTGTGCAAGTTGAGCAAGCACAAGACGAGCAGGCCAAAGCTTCGCTGCTGCGTTTCTTGGAACTGGAAAAAGACAAGCAAGAAGTGCGAGGCCTGTCGCAGGCCTACCTGATGCTTTCTCAACTCGCTATCAAAGCCAAGAACAGCCAAGAAGCCGAGTCTTGGCTGAACAAAATTGAAGACCCCGAACAACTCACCCAAGTGCAGGTCCAACGAGCCAACCTGATCGCCAGCAAAGGTGACCTGACCAAAGCCCGTGCCTTGATCGCGCAACTTCCCAGCAATACGCCTCAAGCCAAGCGAGCCAAGTTGCAAGCTGAGGTCAAGCTGCTGCGCGACTACAAAAAATACGACGACGCCTACCAAGTCCTGAGCAAAGCCAGCAAAGACGAACCCGACGACCTCGACCTGCGCTATGAGGTCGCGATGATGTCCGAGAAGCTGGGCCGCTTAGATGAAATGGAAAAGCTTTTGCGCAGCATCATCGCTGCCAAACCAGATTTCCAACACGCCTACAACGCTTTAGGGTTTTCCTTGGCGGATCGCAACATACGTCTGACCGAAGCGCGTGAACTGATTGTCAAAGCCTTGGAATTTGCGCCTGAAGACCCCTACATCGTCGACAGCTTGGGCTGGGTGGAGTTTCGCCTGGGCAACAAGCTTTCCGCTTTGGCCATCTTGGAACGCGCCTATGCCAATCGGCCTGACGTAGAAATTGCAGCGCACTTAGGCGAAGTGCATTGGAGCTTGGGTCAGCAAGACAAGGCTAAAAAAATCTGGCGTGAGGCCATGCGTATTGACCAATCCAATGAACTGCTGCAACAGACCTTGAAGCGCTTGAAAGTCAAGCTCTGATGCTTTGCATCAAACAATGCTGGCTGGCTTTTGGCTGTTCCCTGCTTGTTTTGCTTACCTCTTGCAGCAATGCACCGCGCCATGTGGCGGTGGACCCCACGAATCCCGAGGCGATAGGCCACTGGGAGGGCCGCTTAAACCTGCGGATAGCGAACAACCCGCCCGAGCAATTCAGCACAGCCTTCGAAATGACGGGCCGTCCTGAAAAAGGTCAACTCAGCCTGTTGTCCCCCTTGGGCACCACCTTGGCGATGGTGCGCTGGAACCCGCAAGGCGCGAGCTTGCAGCAAGGCTCGGACGTACAAAATTTCGTCTCTATGGATGAGTTGACGTTGCGCCTCACAGGCGCGGCCTTGCCATTGCCGCAGTTGATGGCTTGGCTCGACCGGACCGGGCCGCCTGTCAATGGCTGGCAAATCAATGCCCAAGCTTTGCCGTCTGGGCGTCGCGTCATGGCTGATCGGCTACAACCACTGCCCGCTTTAAAGTTAACGGTGCTGCTCGACCCCAACCCCTGAAGTCCGTTTGATGCCATGAAGTCCTTGCACCATGTCCCCGCGCCTGGCAAATTGAATTTGTTTTTGCACATCACTGGCCGTCGCACCGATGGCTATCACTTGCTGCAATCTGCTTTCATGCTGATCGACTGGTGGGATGTGCTGCACTTTGACCTGCGAGAAGATGGTCAACTTTTACGTCAAGACCTTGGCAAGCCCTTGCCTGCGCTTGACCTCTGTTTAAAGGCTGCCCAAGCCTTGCAAAAAGCCAGTGGCACATCCCAAGGCGTCTTGATTCGGGTGCAAAAAAACCTGCCCTCCGAAGCTGGCTTGGGTGGTGGCTCCTCAGACGCTGCCAGCACTTTGCTGGCTTTGAACCGACTTTGGGGATTGAACTGGCCACGGTCGCGCCTGCTTCCTCTGGGCGATTCCTTGGGCGCAGATGTGCCGTTTTTTTTAGGTGGCCGCAACGCATGGGTTCAAGGCATTGGCGAACAATTGCAGGCAATGGCCTTACCGCCTGCACGTTTTGTGGTGCTTAAACCGCATCAAGGCCTGTCGACCGCAACGATTTTTCAAGACCCTGCGCTGGTTCGAGATTCTCAGCCTGCTACAATGCCTGACTTTGCTGCACAGCCTTACGCCTTCGGGCGCAATGACTTGCAAGCTGTCGCCCAAAAGCTGTGTCCCGAGGTATCCCAAGCCCTAAGCTGGTTGGAAAACCAAAGTTTGCAGCCCAGGATGACAGGTTCAGGTAGCGCGGTATTTGCCAAGATCGAGTCTTCGACGGTGTTACCCCACCCCCCCGAAGGATGGACTTGGCGGATTTGCAGCAATTTGGAGGTTCATCCTTTGCACCGATGGGTCTCCTGCGACGATTAGCTGGAAGCGTGTTGAAAGACAGGTTTCCCGTGTAGGGGAGTCGCCAAGTTGGTTAAGGCACTGGATTTTGATTCCAGCATGCGAAGGTTCGAATCCTTCTTCCCCTGCCACCTTTTTTTGCACTTCGCCGGAAGTGACGTTCAGCGGCATTTCTGCAGATTTGCTGGCTTCTTGTCCTTCTTTTTTGTCCACCACTCAAGCCAGCCATGTCAAACGCCCCCTCCGATTTCATGGTCTTTACCGGCAATGCCAACCCTGTTTTGGCGGCCGAAATTGCAGAGCACCTTGGCATCAAACTGGGTGCGGCTGAGGTGGGTCGTTTCTCGGACGGCGAAGTCACTGTAGAAATCAACCAAAACGTCCGTGCCCGCGACGTTTTTGTGGTGCAGTCTACCTGCTACCCCACCAATGAAA
>JAIXYA010000075.1 GCA_027490485.1 Comamonadaceae bacterium | reverse complement strand
CTGGCCAAAGTGCAAGGCAGCGTGGTGCTCAATGGCAACGATATCCAGTGGCAGCCGTCGCTTCCGCGCTTTAGCAAATTGCGCGGTACCCTCAACTACACCGAGTCAGGGCTGGCGGTCAACAGTATGCGTCTGCGGTGGCTAGGCGCGGATGCTCGCCTCGATGGCGGTTTGCGTTTCAACGACACTGTGACAGCTGGCCCCTCGCGCTTGAGTTTGCAAGGCAGTGTCAGTGCCGAGGCTTTGCGCCAATTGCCCGAACCTGCGCTGGTCTCGAATTTTGCCGCGCATTTAAGCGGCAGCACGTCGTTTGTTGCCAGCCTGGGTTTGCGCCGAGGTGTGCCTGAGTTTTCTTTCAGCAGCTCTTTACAGGGCATGGGCGTAGATTTACCTGAGCCTTTGAACAAACCCGCGGATGCCACTTGGCCAGTGCGCTTTGACAATGAGCTATTGCAGGTTGCACAAGCCAAAGGCAGTGCGCATTTAGAGCAAAGCACCCTCACTTTGGGGCAACTCATCACCGTCAGTTATTTGCGCGATATGACGCCTCAAGTGCCGCAGGTCTTGCGCGGGCAGATTACCTTGGGACCTGTGACGCCGCGCAAAGACATTCCTGAGGGTGCGGTGCTGGTGCAAGTGCAGTTGCCACATTTCCATGCCGACGATTGGCAACAAACCTTGTCCGGCTGGCTCGGCACCCAAACCAAGGAAGACCAAGCTGCCAAGCCTGCCAGTCCCCAAGCCACAGCCTTCATGCCGACCCGATTTGAGGTGGGCACCAATGAATTGCTGTGGTTAGGTCGCACTTTCAACAAGGTACAAGCCAGTGCCGACAAGCAAGGCCCGCAGTGGCGTATTCAGCTCAAAGCCGATGAAGCGCAAGGGCAAATCGACTACAAGCCTGCGCAAGATAACCAATCTGCGCGGGTGGTGGCGAGGTTGTCCAATTTGGTGATTCCGCCTTCTGCGGTGAAAGACGTGGAAGCGACTTTGTCGGACTCACCCAAAGATTTGCCCACCATGGACATCGTCATTGACAACCTAGAGCTGCGTGGCTTGAAGTTAGGACGCGTTGAGGTCGACGGCTTCAGCCGCGCCATCGCCGGAGGTGGTCGGGAGTGGGTGCTCAACAAGTTCAATCTCAGCTTGCCAGAAGCGAGTTTTCAAGCCCAAGGCCAATGGGGCGGCGTAGGCCGCTTGCAGGCCAAGCGCACCCAACTCGACTTCACCCTGCAACTGCAAAATTCCGGCGAATTGCTGGAACGCTTGGGCTACAAAGGCGCTATTCGCAACGGCAAAGGCCGCATGGCGGGGCAGGTCGGCTGGACCGGTTCGCCTTTTTCGCCCGACTACACCAGTATGGGCGGCCAGTTCAATGTGAACCTTGACAAGGGCCAGTTTTTGAAAGCCGAGCCAGGGGTTGCGCGCTTGTTTGGTGTGCTCAATTTACAAGCCTTGCCACGACGACTCACCTTGGACTTTTCCGATGTGTTCAGCGAGGGCTTTACCTTTGACTTTGTGCGTGGCGATGTGCAAATCCAGCAAGGCATTGCCAGCACCAACAATTTGCAGATGAAAGGCGTGACAGCCGCGGTGATGCTCGAAGGCAAGGCCGATATCGAGCATGAAACCCAAGACCTCAAAGTGGTGGTGGTGCCCGACCTCAATACCGGCACCGCCACCTTGCTCTACACCATCATCAACCCGGTGGTGGGCTTGACCAGTTTTCTCACCCAGTATTTTTTGAAAACGCCTTTGGCTAAATCCACCACCCAAGAGTTTCGGGTGCAGGGCTCTTGGAAAGACCCCAAGGTCAGCAAAGTCGATGGCAACACTCAAAAGGAAGTCAAACCATGAAAGCCGCTTTGCTGCAAATGGTCTCCACCACCGACGTGGCGACCAACCTTGATACCGCTGAGCGCTTGCTGGCACAAGCCGCCCAAGCAGGCGCAGAGTTAGCGGTCTTGCCAGAGTATTTTTGTTTGTTGGGGCAGCAAGACACCGACAAACTGGCCATCGCCGAAGCCTATGGCGATGGCCCCATGCAGCAGCGCTTAGCCGCCATGGCCCAAAGCCTTGGCGTGTGTTTGGTGGCGGGTACTTTGCCGATTTCTGTGCCGGGTGACAGCTCGCATGTAAGCAACACCACCTTGGTGTACAGCGCCCAAGGCGAATGTGTGGCTCGCTACGACAAGATCCATTTGTTTTGTTTTGACAATGGCCGCGAAAGCTACGACGAAAGCGTGGTGCTGCAAGCTGGGGACACGCCGGTGGTGATGGATTTGCCTTCCAAAGACGGCCACACTTGGCGCATCGGCTTAAGCGTGTGTTACGACCTGCGCTTTCCTCAGCTGTACCGCCAATTGGTCCAGCAAGGTGCTGAGTTGCTGCTCGCACCCAGCGCCTTCACACACACCACCGGCTCTGCCCACTGGGAAGTGTTGTTGCGCTCCCGTGCGATTGACAACTTAGCCTGGGTAGGTGCAGCAGCGCAAGGCGGCAAGCACAGCAACGGCCGCCGCACCTGGGGGCATTCGATGTGGGTAGACCCTTGGGGTCAGGTACAAGCTGTGCATGACGAGGGGGAGGCCTGTGTGCTGGCGGATTTGTCTATAGATCAATTGCGCGAACGCAGACAGCAGTTGCCCCTGCGCCGCTCACCGCTGGGATGATCAGTCTTTGCCGTTATCTTTGTCGTTGTCTTTGTCTTCTGGTTCGCCTTTGTCGCGACCATGAAACATGGTCCACCACACGATGAACGCCAGCAGCAGGCCAGCACCCAGGGATTCAAGCAAAATCAGCAGCATGTTTTCAGATGTTTGGACAGGTTGGACGCTGCCTTACCGCGCAGCATGGAGCGTGGCGATTGTAGGCATGCTGGTGTCTTGTGCTTCTTCGGTGCCCCGGCCCACCGGTCTGCCTGCGCCCTCACCCGTGCCACCTGAGCTGCGCCCTGAAAGCGTCAAGCCTGCGCCAGTGACCAGCCCGCCGCTCAGTCAACCCACTGTGCCACAGGCTGCGCCGCGTTTTGAGCCACCGGTCAAAGGTGAGAGCAAAAGCCGCTGGGTGCCGGTGCCCATCGAAGACTTGCCCGGCTGGCCGCAAGAGTCCATGGCCGAGGTGTGGACCTTGTTGCTGGCCAATTGCGATGTCAGCGGTACGGTGCTCGCTCCCTTGTGCAGTGATATCAGACGCCTGAGCATTGCCAGCGAAACCGAGCAGCGTTTGTTGTTGCTCAGCCGCTTGCAAGCCTACCGCTTGGAATCCTTAGAGGGTGAAGCCAGTGGCTTGCTCACCGCCTACTATGAACCGGTGTTCGAGGCACAGCGTTTGGCAGGCAATGGCTTTAACACTCCTTTGTATGCCGCGCCTGCCGGTTTAGCCAATGGCAAGCCTTGGTTCACCCGCCAAGACATTGAAAGCCTGCCTGCGGCACAAAACGCTTTGCGTGGCCGCGAGATTGCATGGTTGGCTGACCCAGTCGACGCGTTGATTTTGCATATTCAAGGCTCCGGCAGACTGCGCATCACCGAGCCCGATGGCAGTGTGCGCACCGTCCGTGTGGGCTTTGCCGCGTCCAATGATCAGCCCTACCAAAGTGTGGGCAGGTGGTTGCTGGACAAAGGTGAAACCCGCGACGCCTCCTGGCCCGGCATTAAGGCGTGGTTGCAGCGCAACCCGCAGCGTCGCCAAGAATTGCTTTGGACCAATCCGCGTTATGTGTTTTTCAAAGAAGAGCCCATGGGTGCCGACCCCAGTGTGGGGCCGCGCGGCGCACAAGGCATACCGCTGGTCGCTGAGCGCTCGGTGGCCATCGATCCACTCAGCATCCCCTATGGCACGCCGCTGTGGTTGGTGTCGCCTGGCCCTACCCAAGCCTTGTCACGCTTGGTATTGGCGCAAGACACGGGCAGCGCCATCGTGGGGGCAGTGCGTGCGGATTTCTTCATGGGCACAGGCCGAGAAGCCGGTGAAGTGGCGGGGCGCTTGAAACAGCCCT
>JAIXYA010000181.1 GCA_027490485.1 Comamonadaceae bacterium | reverse complement strand
CGACGCAGACGAAAAGCACTCAAAGAGAGCTTGAGGATTCAATCAAGACTCCTTGTGGCGTACGCTGGAAAAAACATCAGGCAAAACCTTTTCGTTTTTTCCATTCGGCTTCCAACTCGGCAATTTGTTTCCAACTGCCTGGGACAGGATTTTTCATATAGGGCTCTTTACCCGACAACTCACCCCAAGCCAATGCATAGTCCACCACAGTATGGTCTTGCGCTCGCATGGTTAGTTTGCCATTCGCGCCAAAGGGAGAGTCGATGCTGAGTCCTTCTAAGGCCTGGGCAATTTTTTTTCCGTCAGTGCTTTTTGCCTTTTTGATGGCGGCAGTCAAAAATTGCACAGCCGCTGCGTTTTGCCATGCCCAATTCAAGGGCAAGTCTTTGAACTTGCTTTGGTAGCTGCTGGCCCAACTTGTATTGGCTGGGGTATTGGGGAAACTTTGCAAATAGCGGTTACCGGAGTGAAGTCCAAGGGGGACATTTTTGACATTGGTCAGGACCGCATAGTCAGCTGCATTGACAGAGAAAAATTGTTTTCCACTGAAAAGCGCATAGATGTTTGACTGATCGATGAAAGAAGTTAGATCGCCACCCCAAAGGCAAGAGTAAATTGCCTGCGGGTTGACCTGCAGCAAGCGGGTGATGACTTCGCTGTAATCGGCTTGGAACAGCTTGGGCCAAGCTTCACCAACCACCTCAACGTCTTTGTTGAAAAATTTGAGGTATTCGGCAAATTCCGCCGTGGTGTCGCGTCCATAAGCGTAATCAGGTGAACATGTCATCCAACGCCGCAAGTTCTTTTCTTTCGCCACTTTGGCAGCGTATGCCCCACCAATGATGGCGTCATGCACCCCTTGCCTGGCACAACGAAACGCCAACGGGGTGCGTAATTTGGGGTCTGCTGTCAGCGAAGATGTCTCAGAGCAGGTGTGGATGACCAGCACACCCAAGTCGCGAGCGACCTCATGCACAGCAAAAGCACCCGAAGAAGCCTCGGCGTCAATCAAAATTTCACAACCATCTGCGGTCACGAGTTCACGCGCTACCCGCGCTGCTTCTTGCGGTTGGCCCTTGGAGTCGCGGATGATCAGTTCAATTTTGCGTCCACCAAAGCCACCACTGGCATTGAATTTTTCAACCTCCATATTGGCGGCATTGCTAGAAGACTGGCCCAGCATGGCCACCCTGCCAGACAAAATAGTGGGCATGCCCACCCGAATGGGTTTGTTTTGTGCCAAGGATAGGGCTGGAAAACCGAGGGTGCTGACCCCTGCAATAGTTGCAGCGCTTTGAATTAAACGGCGACGTTTGGGGGACGCCAAAACTTCAGGGTCTTTTGAATACATGCTGTTGTCTCCATCAATGTCTTTTTTAAGTATAGGGGAATAGTCATGGCGCAATAGCTGATAAAAACCCGAGGAAAAACAAATTTCAGAATGGCATTAGCATCAGGGTTTTCAATAATTCATCTAGGGATAATAGATCAATGCAACAGAAATTACTTTGGGTTGGACTTCTTTTTCATACTGCCTTGTTGGCTCAAACCAGCAAAGAATGCGAGTTAATGCAACAAAGAATTGCAGGTACGAGCAATGTCAACAACGTTTGCTCTGCCCTTTACCAAGAATGCTCGAAGGAAGCAGTCAAAAAAACAGACCTCAAGGAGGCTCAAAACCAATGCAGCAAAAACCTTGGTAGCTGTCAAATGGCTGGGCAATTGAGCGGAGAAGACTTACAACTTGTTATCGATGAATACAAAACCACAAATCAAAAATAACGCTTTTTAGTAAAAAACTAAGCCCAATCATCGTCAACAAGGTCTTGAATACCTTCAAACAAAATTGATCCCGCCACCACACCGACAGCCGTGCCTGTCACTGCACCCATCAAGGCAGAGCCCCATAGGCTAGGTGTTGCTATCGCAGGCTGAGGTGGACGGTGTATTGAAGCCTCGCTCTGGTTTGCAGTTGTATTGGACGCAGCCACAAGAGGATCGAGTTTCGCTTGTAACTCGGCATTTTTTGCTACGGCAAGCTGTAAAGCCAATTCGCTGGCCATTGCCCTTTGCACCAACAAATAAAGCGCATCTGCTTGTTGAGAACAAGCTTGTTTGATGAGTGTTTCTGCAGCGACATCTTTCGGCGCCGCTCTTGACTGAAGCAACTGCCGCAGAAAATTTTGTAATTGATCGCGTTCTTCTAAAGTCATGACAGTCCTTTCATTAAGGGCAGCACCTCAATAAGCCGTGCAAAGCATACACTTAAGAATAGGCCGTTGGCCAAAGAAGAAGACAAATGTCTTTCAATTCAATTTTTTTGGGAGTAATTCATATGAGCACCCTTACCTTACCCGCAAATATTGAAAGCAACCCCAAAGTCAAAGCTGTTTTTGATGACATCAGGCAAACCCGTCAAAGTGATTTCATCAACAACATGTGGCACTATTTGGCGTTTGACCCTGATCTGTTAGAAAGTACTTGGCGCGAAGTTAAAGCTGTCATGGCTTCGCCCTCCTCACTTGATCCTCTCACCAAAGAAATGATTTACATCGCGGTTTCTGTCACCAACGCTTGCAGCTACTGTGTTCATTCGCATACCGCAGCTGCTAAAAGCAAAGGCATGTCAGACGCGCAACACGCCGATTTACTGCGCGTGATTGCTTTGGCAGGAAAAACCAATCAGCTGGCTTCAGCGATGCAACTGCCTGTCGATGCTGTTTTCAATAAAGAATGAACAGCAAGTGAGAGGAAGTCCCCTCACCCTTTCACCCCCTAAGGAGCAAAAATGGCAATTCCGTGGTTAACCGCCCTCAAAATTGTGCCTTGGGAAAAGGTACTGGAACATGCGCCGGGTGTCCTTGAAAAGGCGCGTGGGTTTATGGATAAACGTCGAACAGACGGGGTTCAAGCGCCGACCGACCTGGCGCAACTGGCAAAGATGCAACAGGAAATGGCGCAATCGCTGTCCCAATTGGCAGAACAAAACCTTGCTTTGATTGTAGCAGTTAAACGCTTGCAGGTGCGAACGAAATGGCTCAGCGCAGGGCTGTTGTTGACGCTTTGTGCTTGCGCGGTTTTGGCCGCATGGGCAGTTCAATAGGCGTCGCCCATCCTTGTTGTCGTCGATTTTGGGGGATGGAAATTGCAGGACAATCCACACCATGAGCACCTTCGCCCCTGTTCACCTTTCTCCTGCTTGGCAGACGCTACAACACCTAGCGCATGCCCCCTTACCTTCACTGCGTGAACTACTGACAGACGCTTCACGCAAATCGATGCATTTGCAAGCCTGTGGCATTCAGATGGACTTCACGCATCAGCGTGTGAATGAACCCGTGATGCAGGCTTTGCAAGCTTTGGCCAAGGACCGTCACGTTGATGATCAACTTCGCGCCATGTTCAATGCAGAAGCGATCAACACCACTGAACAACGCAGCGTGCTGCATGTGGCTTTACGCGGCAGCCATTTAAGCAACCCTCCATGGGGCCAAGCGGTTTCTGCTCAAGTCAAAACACAGTTAGACAGCGTTTGTGATTTCGCAGAGCACATGCGTTCAGGGGTTTGTGCAGGCTTCAGTAACTTGTCTATCACCGATGTGGTGAACATAGGTATCGGGGGTTCAGACCTCGGGCCGCGCATGGCGACCATGGCATTACAAAATGTTGCCGACACCGCTATGCGTGTGCATTTTGTCTCTAATGTGGACGCTTGGAGCTTGCAGCAAACCTTGCACAATCTCAACCCTGCTACCACCGCCTTTGTGGTGCAAAGCAAGTCATTCACCACGCAAGAAACCATGACCCTTGCCGCATCTGCGCGGCGTTGGTTGACCGATAGCGGTTGCCCCGCCGCCCTGTTGCATCGTCACCTGATAGCGGTGACCGCCAAACCTGCACTGGCCTTGGCCCAAGGGTTTGAAGCAAACCATGTTTTTTTTTTTTTTGACTGGGTGGGTGGGCGTTACTCCATATGGTCCGCCATCGGTTTGCCTTTGGCTATCGCCATAGGTGCCAAGGCTTACCGAGACATGTTGCAAGGCGCTTG
>JAIXYA010000264.1 GCA_027490485.1 Comamonadaceae bacterium | reverse complement strand
GCACCGCACCCGCATTGCAAAACTGGATGTCGATGTTGTTCAGCACACCTTGGCGTGTCCAGTGGTCGGCAGACAAGTACATGGCTTTTTGCGGCGCACCGGCACACTTGATGGGCATGGGCGGTTGGGTGAACAGCGCCTTACCACCTTTCAAGTTTTGCACCAACTCCCAGGTGTAGGGGGCCAGGTCGAAGCGGTAATTGGAGGTCACGCCATTGCGCCCTAATGTGTCGTTCAGGCCTTCAATGCCTTGCCAGTCCAGCTTCAAACCGGGGCAGACCACCAACTGCTTGTACTTCACGACACGGCAGCCTTCCAAAATGATTTGGTTGTGCTCCGGCTCAAAAGCAGCCACGGCGGCCTTGATCCAACTCACATCGGTGGGGATGACAGACGCCATGGTGCGGGCGGTGTCTGCCGCTTCAAAAATGCCGCCACCCACCATGGTCCAACCGGGTTGGTAAAAGTGCGCATCTGCGGGGTCGATGATGGCGATGTCCAGTTGCGGGCTGCGTTGCAGCAAGCTGGCCGCCACGGAAATGCCTGCCGAGCCACCGCCGACGATGACCACATCGTGGCTGGCGTCCGCTTGGTCGGTCGGGGTCTTGCCGCCGTTGGCGATGCGTTGCACCAAGGCTTTCATGTCAAAGCCGACTTTTTGCGAGGCTTCCAAAATCTGCGGCAGGGGTGTGACACCCGATTGCGACAAAGCCCACATGGTGGTCGAGCGCATGCCGGTTCGGCAATAGGCCAACACAGGGCCGGGCAGGGTGGCCAGCAGTTCACCAAAGGTCTTGCCGTCCGCATCGCTGACTTTGCCGGCATCGGCTGGCAAGTAGCGCATTTGCATACCCAGCGTCAACGCGGCTTGCTCCATTTCTTTGAAGCTGGGTTGGTCCGGACCTTCACCATCAGGACGGTTGCAAATGATGGCCTTGAAACCCATCTGCGACACGGCCTCAAGTTCGGCGACCAAGACTTGCGGTGTGATCGACAGATGGGGCGTGAGTGCTTTGATGTCCATGATGGTTCCAATCAATGAGGTTGTCAGACGGGGTTGAGTTTGGCTTTGCGGGGGGCGTGGACAAAACGATCCATTAATTCAAAACCCAGCATGCCCACCAACATGGCGAGGACAAATACCAAGGCTTTAGGTTGGCCATCGGCCATAGACACCAAAGCAGGGCCGGGGCAAAAACCCGCCAAGCCCCAGCCGGCACCAAACATCAAACTGCCGATCACCAGCTTTTTGTCGATGTCTGCGGTAGTGGGGAAACGCAACACACCGCCCAAAAAGGTGGTGGTGCGTTTTTTGGCGACGGTGAAAGCAAACACGCCCACCATGATGGCGCCGCCCATGACCAGTGCCAGAGAAGGGTCCCAAGCGCCAAACAGGTCGAGAAAGCCAATGACTTTGCCAGGATCGGTCATGCCTGAGAGCATCAAACCCAGGCCAAACAACAGGCCGACGATGAATTCAACGACGTGGTGAATATGGTTTTTTTGAATCATGATTTTTTTTCCTTAAATGATGGTGAGGTGGCGCATGACATAGACCATGGCAAAGCCAGCACCCATGAAAGACAGGGTGGCGACCAAGGAGCGAGGTGAGAGGCGTGACAAACCGCACACCCCGTGGCCGCTGGTACAACCAGAGGCATAGCGGGTGCCGATACCCACCAACAAACCGGCGATTACCACCATCACGTCGGTCGCGTCAATGCGCGGCGCGGTGATGTAGTCGGCAGGCACCAAGGCATGGAACACCGTGGGAGCGGCAAACAAGCCCAACATGAAGGCGATGCGCCAGAAGGTGTCCCCCAGCTTGGGAGGAAACAGTCCGCCCACAATGCCGCTGATGCCCAAAATTCGGCCGTTTACCAAAATGAAGATGGCCGAGGCTAGCCCCAAAATGATGCCGCCCGTTAGGGAGGCGAAGGGGGTGAAATGTGCCCAATCGATGTTCATGTGTTGTCTCCTGTTTGTGGTCCGCAAAATTGCTCAAATAAAACGTTCATCACTGCCAGCGCTTGGGGGCTGGCGATTTGGTAATAGATGCTTTTGCCGTCGCGGCGGGTGGTCACCAGCTCTTCGTCACGCAATACCGTGAGTTGCTGGGACAGGGTGGGCTGCACAATGCCCAAAATTTCTTCGAGTTCACCCACCCGCTTTTCGCCTTGGGACAGCTGGCACAGCAGCAGCAGGCGGTCGGGGTTGGAGAGCACTTTCATCATCTGACAAGCCTTGCCAGCTGAAGTTTTCATTTTTTCGAGGTCTAAGGTGGTGGTGTCCATAAGCAGTTTTCCTGTTGTAGATCAAGAATATGTGAAAAGTATATTGACAAACAATATATATGTCAATATATTATTGAAAATCTAACTGAAAAGGAATCTTCGATGACCACAGCTACCTATAAGCCGCAAGTTCACGGTATTTTTGACCCCGCCACCTGGACCGTCACCTATGTGGTTTACGAAAAACCAGGGTCAGCTTGCGCCATCATCGACTCGGTGTTGGACTACGACCCCAAGTCGGGCCGTACCAGCCACAAGTCCGCCGACAAAGTCATTGAATTTGTCAAAACAAACAACCTCAAGGTCGAGTGGATTTTGGAAACCCATGCCCATGCCGACCACCTGAGCGCTGCACCTTATTTAAAGGAACACGTGGGCGGCAAAACCGCCATTGGCGACCACATCAGCGGTGTGCAAAAAGTCTTCAAAGGCATCTTCAACATGGAAGCCAGCTTCAAATTGGACGGCTCGCAGTTTGACCATTTGTTTGCCGATGGCGACGCCATCCAAGTGGGCGACCTCACCGGTCACACCCTGTATGTGCCGGGTCACACGCCAGCTTGCGTGGCCTACCAGTTTGGTGACGCGGTGTTTGTGGGTGACACCCTGTTCATGCCCGATGTGGGTACGGCCCGCTGCGACTTCCCCGGCGGTGACGCCAAAACCTTGTATGCCTCGACCCGCAAAATATTGAGCCTGCCCCCCGAGACTCGTTTGTTCATGTGCCACGATTACCCGCCCAATAACCGCCCCGTGAATTTCGAGACCACTGTCGCTGAGCAAAAGGCCAAGAACATCCATGTGCATGACGGCATCAGCGAAGCCGAGTTTGTCGCCATGCGCACCAAGCGCGACGCCACCTTGGAAATGCCGGTGCTCATCCTGCCGGCGGTGCAAATCAACATCCGTGCGGGCGAGTTGCCACCCAAGGAAGACAATGGCATCGCCTACGCCAAAATTCCTTTGAACGCGCTGTGACATGACTG
>JAIXYA010000055.1 GCA_027490485.1 Comamonadaceae bacterium | reverse complement strand
TTGGAACGTGGAAATTTTTGATTACGACAATATTCTTTTACTGCCCCGCAAATGCCGTGTGCAAAGCCGCTCGGAATGCGACACATCAGTCACTCTAGGTCAACACAGTTTTCGCTTGCCCGTGGTGCCAGCGAACATGAAAACTGTGGTGAATGAAAGCATTTGCGAATGGCTGGCACACAACGGCTATTTTTATGTGATGCACCGTTTCGATTTGGACAATGTGAAGTTTGTGAAAGATTGCAAAGTCAAAAACATCTTTGCATCCATCTCTTTGGGGGTCAAACAAGCGGATTACGACACCGTGGCGCAATTATTGGCGCTGGGTTTGGTACCCGACTACATCACGATTGATATCGCGCATGGCCATTCCGACAATGTGCAGCGCATGATTGCGCACCTCAAAGAAAAAATGCCTTCTGCATTTGTGATTGCTGGCAATGTGGGCACGCCCGAGGCCATCATCGACTTAGAGAACTGGGGTGCGGACGCCACCAAAGTAGGCATTGGACCTGGCAAGGTATGCATCACCAAACTCAAAACCGGTTTCGGTACCGGTGGTTGGCAGTTGTCTGCCCTCAAGTGGTGTGCGCGGGTCGCTACCAAGCCCATCATTGCGGATGGCGGCATTCGCGAGCACGGCGACATCGCCAAAAGCATACGTTTTGGTGCGTCCATGGTGATGATCGGCTCCATGCTGGCCGGTCACGAAGAAAGTCCTGGGCAAACCGTCGAAGTCGATGGTAAGTTGTATAAAGAGTATTACGGCTCCGCCTCAGATTTCAACAAAGGTGAATACAAACACGTGGAAGGCAAACGCATTTTGGAGCCCATCAAAGGCCAACTGCAAGACACCATGCGTGAAATGCAAGAAGACCTGCAAAGCTCGATTTCCTATGCGGGTGGAACCAAATTGCTGGACATCCGCAAAGTGAACTATGTGATTTTGGGTGGTGCCAATGATGGCGAACACCTGCTGATGTAAGCTGAGACCATGACCACACTCAAAGCCCCCGAACTCCTCTTGCCTGCGGGCTCGCTCGACAAGATGCGCGCCGCTTACGACTTTGGCGCAGACGCTGTTTACGCAGGCCAACCCCGCTACAGCTTGCGTGCACGCAACAACGAGTTCCGTTTGGAGCAAATTGGCATCGGCATTGCCGAAGCCCATGCGCGTGGCAAGAAGTTTTTCGTCACCAGTAATTTGCTGCCGCACAACGACAAGGTGCGCACCTACATGCGCGACATCGAACCTGTGATTGCGATGAAGCCCGATGGCCTGATCATGGCCGACCCCGGTCTGATCATGATGGTGCGTGAGAAGTGGCCTGAGGTGCCGATCCACTTATCAGTGCAAGCGAACACGGTGAACTGGGCGGCCGTGAAGTTTTGGCAGAAGGTGGGTGTGACCCGCATCATCTTGTCGCGTGAACTCTCCTTGGACGAGATTGAAAAAATCCGCCAAGAGTGTCCCGACATGGAGCTCGAAGTGTTTGTGCACGGTGCTTTGTGCATCGCCTACTCGGGCCGCTGCTTGTTGTCGGGTTACTTCAACCGACGCGACCCCAACCAAGGCACTTGCACCAACGCCTGCCGTTGGAGCTACAGCACCCAAGCCAGCACAAGCAACCCCAACACCGGTGAAGCCATGGCCATCCCCATGGAAGCCGACTTTGATTTCGCCAAGTCACAGCAAGAAGCCGAGCAAAGTTTTTCAGCCTGTGGCGATGGCGTGCGCCACCCTGCCGCTGATAACATTTATTTGCTGGAAGACAAAGGCCGCCCTGGTCAACTCATGCCCATCATGGAAGACGAGCACGGCACCTACATCATGAACAGCAAAGACTTGCGTGCGGTGGAGTATGTCGAGCGCCTCGCCAAAATCGGTGTGGATTCACTCAAAGTGGAAGGCCGCACCAAATCGCTCTACTACGTGTCACGCACCGCGCAGGTGTACCGCCGAGCGATTGACGATGCGGTGGCCGGCAGACCCTTCAACCCCGAACTCATCACCGAACTTGATGGATTGGCAAACCGTGGCTACACCGCGGGTTTGTTGGACCGCCGCCCTGCCAACGATTACCAAAACTATGAAACTGGTCACTCGGTGGGTCACCGCAGCCAGTTTGTCGGTGAGGTACGGGCTGTCGCCGACGGCTGGGCCGAGGTGGAAACCAAGAACAAGTTTTCGGTGGGCGACATGATTGAAATCATCCACCCCAGCGGCAACCGTACCGTCAAGCTCGAACAAATGAAAGACAAAAACGGTGCGTCCATCGACGTGGCAGCTGGCAGCCCCACGCATGTGTGGATACCGATTGATGGCCCTGCAGACGGCGGCTTGTTGGCGCGGCTTTTATAAGCCTTTGGCGGTTTCCACGTACTCTTCAATTTGATCGAAATTCAAGTACTTGTAAATCTTGCTGCCATCGGCGTTGATCACGCCCATGTCGGCCAAGTACTCGGCCTGGGTCGGAATGCGACCCAATTTGGAGCAAATCGCTGACAACTCGGCCGAGCCCAAATACACATTGGTGTTTTTGCCCAAACGGTTGGGGAAGTTGCGGGTGCTGGTGGACATCACCGTTGCGCCCTCTTTCACCTGCGCTTGGTTGCCCATGCAAAGTGAGCAACCGGGCATTTCCATGCGCGCACCGGCATTGCCAAACACGCCGTAATGGCCTTCTTCGGTGAGTTGTTGCGCATCCATTTTGGTGGGGGGTGCCATCCACAACTTCACCGGTATATCGCGCTTGCCTTCTAGCAATTTGGACGCGGCGCGGAAGTGGCCGATGTTGGTCATGCAAGAACCAATGAACACCTCGTCGATCTTGGCGCCAGCCACATCACTCAGGGTTTTGGCGTCGTCGGGGTCGTTGGGGCAGCACACGATGGGCTCTTTGATCTCGTTCAAATCGATCTCGATCACCTCGGTGTACTCGGCGTCTTTGTCGGCTTGTAAAAGTTGCGGATTCGCCAACCAAGCTTCCATCGCCTGGATGCGGCGACCAATGGTGCGCGCATCGGCATAGCCTTGGGCGATCATGTTCTTCAACAGCACGATGTTGCTGTTGATGTACTCGATCACCGGCTCTTTGTTCAGGTGCACCGTGCAACCGGCAGCGCTGCGCTCGGCCGAGGCATCGGACAACTCAAAGGCTTGCTCCACTTTCAAATTGGGCAGGCCTTCGATTTCCAAAATGCGACCCGAGAAAATGTTTTTCTTGCCTTTTTTCTCGACGGTGAGCAAACCTTTTTTGATGGCGTACAGCGGAATGGCATGCACCAAATCACGCAGGGTGACACCGGGTTGCATTTGGCCTTTGAAGCGCACCAACACGCTCTCGGGCATGTCCAAAGGCATGACGCCGGTGGCAGCGGCAAAAGCCACCAAACCCGAGCCTGCGGGGAAGCTGATGCCCACGGGAAAGCGGGTGTGGCTGTCGCCACCCGTGCCCACGGTGTCGGGCAACAACATGCGGTTAAGCCAGGAGTGGATGATGCCGTCGCCGGGCTTTAAGCTGATGCCACCGCGGTTGCTGATGAACTCGGGCAATTCGTGGTGCATCTTCACGTCGACAGGCTTGGGGTAGGCGGCGGTGTGGCAGAAGGACTGCATCACCAAATCAGAGCTAAAGCCCAAACACGCCAAGTCTTTCAACTCGTCACGCGTCATGGGACCGGTGGTGTCTTGTGAGCCCACCGAGGTCATGCGGGGTTCGCAATAGGTGCCAGGCAATACGCCTTGACCTTCTGGCAAACCGCAAGCACGTCCCACCATTTTTTGTGCCAACGTGAAACCTTTGCCATGGCCTTTGGGAACAGATGGCAAACGGAACAAGGTGGAGGGTGGCAGGCCCAAGGCTTCACGTGCTTTGGCAGTGAGGCCGCGGCCAATGATCAAGGGAATGCGCCCACCCGCACGCACCTCGTCGAACAACACATCGCTCTTGACGGTGAAACTGGCGATTTCTTTGCCGTCTTTGAAAGCCTTGCCTTCATAAGGGCGTAACTCCACCACATCGCCCATGTTCATTTGGCTCACATCCAACTCGATGGGCAA
>JAIXYA010000186.1 GCA_027490485.1 Comamonadaceae bacterium | reverse complement strand
TTTCGAGTTCGCGCACATTGCCTGGCCATGGGTATTGCAGCAACATTTGCTGCGCTTCCCCACTCACCGACAAAGGTATGGCACCTTTGGCATGGCGTGTCAGCGACTGAGACACCAAGGGCAAGATATCGCCTGGGCGCTCTTTCAAAGGTTGAATACGCAAACGGAAGGTGCTGATACGGAAATACAGGTCTTCGCGAAATTCACGCTCAAGAATGGCTTGGCGCAAATCTTTGTTCGTGGCGGCAATGATTCGCACATCCAAATCGATGGAAGTTTCACTGCCTAAGCGATTGAGTTTTTTCTCTTGCAACACACGCAGCAATTTGGCTTGCAACTGAATAGGCATTTCGCCGATTTCATCCAGGAAAACGGTGCCGCCTTGGGCTTGCTCGAACAATCCTTTGTGCTCTTTGTGAGCGCCGGTGAATGCGCCCTTCTCGTGCCCAAACAGCATGTCTTCAATCAAATGCTCGGGCAAGGCTGCGCAGTTCATGGCGACAAACGGGCCTTTGGCTCGCAAGGAGGATTCGTGCAGTACACGTGCCAATACTTCTTTACCAGCGCCGGTGGGGCCCACCAACAAAGCAGCAACTTCCGTTTGCGCAACTCTTTGGGCCAATGCAAGCAAATGTTGGCTAATAGGGTCGACAAACACATAGCTCTTACTTTTGACTTCGGCGGAGAACAAACCGTCCACCGCGACACCCCAGCAAGCGGTGTCCCACTCATCGCTGGGCAGCACATGCAGTGCACCCAAGCGCATCGCGTCGACAGCGACTTCCATGCGGCGACGCTCTACGCGGCACACCACTGGGACGGCACAACCGAGTTGGGCAATCAAGGTCAGCACTTCTTTGAGCAAGTCTGCGCTGTCACCGAGTCGAATGACCAGCACATGCGCTTTGCGCAGAGCCAAGTTCAGCTCGCCCACGGTCGAGACCTGCTGAGGTTCGATGTGCGCTTGCGCAAGTTTCTCTCGATCGGCATCGGGCAGTGGACTGAACGGGTCCAGCCAAACAGCTTTGATTAATTTGCCAGTAGATAGATTCACTTTGAACAGCCTGAAGTCAATGGTCATTGTTTCAAGCAATACGTGTGCCACGTATAAAGTAAAGCTATTAGTAGTTCATTTCGTTTATTTAATGAATACTTAGATGTTTATATTATGAATTGCTAGACGAAAATCCGACAGGAAAGACGCAGGTGCTCAGGCTTCCCAAACGCTGGTTGTATCGATGCGCTTCATAGGCGCGATGGGTTTCTTGGAGGGCACAGGTCCAGTCATCACAGACGAAGCTTGCTTGAGTTCCTTGGGCGTAAACCCTCTGCACTCATTGCCATCCGCAAGTTTGACCTCATACGAGGGCAACATCCTGCTTTTAAACCCCATCATTTGACATGCATAGGGCTTGGAGGGATCCCAACTGATTTTGAAATACACACATTTCCAACAATCAGGTCGGCTTCGATCTTCCGGTTCTTGGACAGGCATGATTTCAATCATCCATCAAAAACATAGATTCATGCATATATCTGTTGCTGTTATCAGCCTTGCAACAACTTTAGCACCGACTGCTGGCTGGTATTGGCTTGAGCCAACACAGCGGTTGCAGCCTGCTGCATGATTTGTGTCTTGGCCAACTCAGTGGAAGCAGATGCATAGTCCGAGTCTTCAATTTGGCTGCGCGAAGCAGACAAATTCATTGACACATTGGTCAAGTTGTTGATGACGTGGTCAAGTCGGTTCATCACCGCACCCATGGTGGCGCGGGTTTGGTTGACCTTGTCCATGGCCACATCCAACTTAATCAATACCTCTTGTGCAGCTTCACTGGAGCTGATGAAACTGCGTGTCAAGGGCTTGCCTTGCAGTGTAGGTCCACCTGGCAGTGCTTCTGGAATGGCCGCGCCGGGTGCCAGCGGGTCTAAGTCTGCATCCCAGGTGATCTCACCTGTGATAGGACCACCCTTGCCGAAGTCTGCCAAATCGATAGTGATTTTTTGACCTTCGTTGGCACCGACTTGGAAGGCCAAACGGCCTGTGCGCGGGGGAGACATTTTGCTGGTGGCCTCATCAACCACACCGCCAAACGTGCCTTGCGAGAAGCCTAAATTCAAAAAATTGGCTTCATCTTTAAATCCGTTACTTCCGGGTTCAACCTTGACGGCCTTCTCGGATTGCAATGAAACCGATGCGTAAACCGTGGCTGCACTGGTGGTGTTGATGTTGCCACCGGTGACCGCTGTCACACCATCAGGTGTATGGGTCACGGTGCCCTCACCCAAACCAAAGCTACCCGCGTTGACGGTGGTGCTGTCAAACCATACAGACACATTGCGTCCATCCACAGCTTGCAGCGTCACGCCACCGTTGCCATTGTCTGTTGCGTCCACACCCAACAAGCCAGCATTGGCATGAATGGCCTCTACCACAGCGGCACGGCGTTCTGCCTGCGTCTGCGTTGTGGACATGGTGATGGGAATGTTCTTACCGTTGATGAACAACGATACGGTGCTGTCTGCAGTTGCTGCCAATGTGGCAGATGAAGGCAGCCCAGTGTCTGTCACATCGCCGTTAATCTTCACAGGCACGGGAACTGCAGTTACGCCAGTTTTACTCGTGCTGGCGTTGATGGCAGCCGCAGTGGCAATTGCACTGGCCTCGGCTTTGCTGGACAGACTCTGCGTGACTGACAAAGTGTCATCGGATGGCATCGCGGGTCGAATCGCCACGCCGTTGATCATCAGATCGTTGATACCAAGGCTCTTGACATCACTCGCAGTGA
>JAIXYA010000019.1 GCA_027490485.1 Comamonadaceae bacterium | reverse complement strand
TTGCTGCTTGCAGCCTGTTTTTTCTCACGGCATGTGACAAGCCTGCCAATGACAACCCCTTGTTTCCACTGGGTACAGGCAAGCGCTGGACCTATGAAATTGAAACGGTGTACGACAACCCCGAGGGCAAAACGGTCAAGCAAAAAGTGGAATTTCATAATTTGGGCAGCGCTTCTTTGGCTGACGGTTCTACAGCTTGGCTTCGTCGCAGCAGCAATGGCCACGAGTACTGGTTTCTAGTCACTGACAAGGGTGTGGGCCGAGTTGCCATGAAGTCACCTCTGCAAGAGCAAGCGGTGATGGATGAAGAACCTCGGCAAGTTCTGCCCAGCACCCCGACTCTGGGTGCCCAATGGAAACACAACACCTTGCCTTATTTTTTACGCCGTCGCAATGAAACGCCTGCAGAATTTCGCTATGTCGATAAGTACAAAAGCGTACCTATGACTTACGTTGTTGCGGCCAAAGATGTCTCGCTGGACACACCAGCAGGGCGCTTTGAGCAATGTGTGCGTGTTGACGGGCAAATGGAGTTGATACTCTGGCATGAGGATACCCGTACCTATAAACCAACCCCTCTGCTGACAAGGGAGTGGTATTGCCCAGGCGTGGGTTTGGCGCAGTTCGAACGCGATGAACCCACCACTGCCCAATTTTTCCAAGGCGGTCAAATGCGCATGCGATTGCTCGATTTCACCCCTTAACTTAGCCAAAACTTACTTATAACTTTGGGGTAACTTACATCTGTATGTCAGGTGTGTTTCTTTTTGAGAAATTCCTTGGATCGAATACCCCAACTAGGGTTTCTTCTAGGGCCAGTCTTATATAGGTCTAGCAAAATGTTGGGGTTAGTGTTTTTTTCCCGTAGTTCTTTATTTAACCCTGAAGGAACCTTTATGAAACTGTTAGTGAAATCAGTCGCGTTGGCTGCCGCCCTGGGCGCTGCAACGCTGGCCAGCGCGCAAAGCTGGCCCTCCTATGGTGGTGACACCGGCAACACACGTTACAGCGAAGGTACACAAGTTACCCCAGCCAACGTGAACAAGTTGTCTGTCAAATGGGCGCTGCAACTCGGCTCCAACCGTTCACAAGAATCGTCTCCCATTTTGGTTGGTGACACTTTGTATGTGACATCTTCTTTCGGCCCCAAAAACGTTTTTGCTGTGAATGCAAAAACCGGTGATGTCCGCTGGAAGTGGTCTCCCGAAATGCCAAAAGCAATTGACCAGTACGCTTGCTGCGACGTGAACAACCGTGGCGCCGCTTACAACGATGGCAAACTTTTCATCGGTCGCCTTGACGCCCAAGTGTCTGCTTTGGACTCTAAAACAGGTAAAGAACTTTGGACCACCAAAGTTTATGACTACACCGCAGGTGCAGTGATCACTTCCCCACCCACCATCGCTAAAAACCTGGTCATCACCGGTTACGGCGGCGGCGAGTACGGCGTTCGTGGCGCTTTGGTTGCTCTGGACCAAGGTACCGGCAAAGAAGTGTGGCGCACCCACACCGTGCCAGTTGGCAACGAAAAAAATGCTGACACCTGGAAGGGTGACTCTGGCAAAACAGGCGGCGGCGCTGCTTGGAACGTCGGTTCCTATGATCCCAAGTTGAACTTGGTTTATTACGGCACCAGCAATCCTTCGCCTTGGTCTGCTGCTGTTCGTGGCAATGACACCTCTGACATTGGCAAGTTCTCTAACTTGTACACCGCTTCAGTGGTTGCTTTGAACCCTGACACTGGCAACATCGTTTGGCACTACCAGTTCACACCCCATGACGCATGGGACTATGACGGCGTGAACGAACTCGTGTTTGCTGACCTGCCTGTTGACGGCAAAAAAGTGCCCGTCATCATGCAAGCTAACCGTAACGGCTTCTTCTACGTGATCGACCGTGCCAACGGCAAGTTGATCTCTGCCAAGCAGTTCGTGAACGGTGTTAACTGGGCCACAGGCGTTGACCTGAAAACTGGTTCACCCATCGAAACCGCTGGTAACGTCAAGCGTCCTCAGTTGAAAAAATGGGCCAAAGACATTTGCCCCAACTTGCTGGGCGGCAAAAACTGGATGCCCATGTCCTACAACCCCAACACCGGCTTGGTCTACATCCCCACACTTAACCTGTGTATGGACCTTGAAGGCGTTCAAGAAGAGTACAAGCGCGGCCAGTTCTATTTGGGCGTGAACTTTGACCTCGGCAAAATGGGCCCAGGCGGCCACGGCGGTGGTTTGAAAGCATGGGACCCCGTTGCACAAAAAGAAGTTTGGTTCAACAAAGACGAACTGCCTTGGGCAGGCGGCACCATGACCACCAAAACTGGTCTGGTTTTCGCTGGTGACCTCAAAGGTACCTTCCGTGCCTACGACGCTAAAAACGGCAAAGAACTGTGGAAATTCGCCACAGGTTCTGGCATCTCTGCTGCGCCTATCTCCTACACCTTAGACGGCAAGCAGTACATCGCCGTGGTGTCAGGCCGCACACAATCCATCCCCGCCTTCTTGGGCGCGATTGGTGAAAAAATGGTCGCTGCCAGCCCTGAAGGCGGCACCTTGTTTGTGTTTTCTTTGAACTGATCTCATCTGTGATCTAGACGCCGCCCTTCGGGGCGGTGTCTTTTTTTAAGTAGGGTTTACTTTTAAAGCGCTGTTCCATGTACAGCTTTTTTAAAGTATCAACTTTTTTACGGAGATTTTTCATGTTCAAGCTGAGTTTCAGTTCCACACGCTCGCGGTTGTCAGCAGTTGCGTTTGTGATGGCAGCAATGGCTTCACCGGCATTTGCTGCTGAACCCTTGCGTGTGTGCTCTGACCCTGACAACCTGCCCTTTAGCAAATCTGAAGGCCCCGACAAAGGTTTGTACATTGATTTGGCTGAAATGGTGGGTAAACGACTGGGTACCTCGGTCGAATATGTTTGGTGGTTGTCCTTCAACCAACGCCGCGCATTGCGCAACACCATGGAAGGTTGTGACGCCTACTTTGCGCTGCCTGCTGACGCTGCCTACCGTGTTAAAGGTGTTGACAAAAGCAATGCTTTCCTTGACCTTAGTTACGCCATCGTTGCACCCTTAGGTAAAACCTTCACCGGTTTGTCGGACCTTAAAGGCAAACGCGTCGGCGTGTTGTTTGGTTCGCCCCCGCAAATTTTGTTGGCCACGCGTGAGGGCTATACATGGAACACTTTCCGCTCCCATGAGCAAATGTTTGAAGCCCTTGAAAAAGGTGAAGTTGATTTGGCCTTGATGTGGGGTCCCAGCGCTGGTTTTGACAACCTCAAGTTGTTCAACAGCCGTTGGCAAGTCTTGCCCGTGCGAGGCGATAGCCTGACCGGCCAAGTGGCTGTGGCTGTATCTAAGTCCAAGCCAGGCCTGAAAGACCAGATCAACCAAGCTTTGCAAGATTTGCAACCTGAGATTGGCAAGTTGGTCGTGAAATATGGTTTCCCTACGCAGGCACCCATTGATTTGGTGCTCACCACCAAGACACCTCTGAATTCTTCCAGTACCGTGACTGCACAAAAGCTTCCAGCCAAGTCTGGCTTTGTGCGTGTGGGTATGAAAGAGGCTCAACAACCTGAGTGGGTGGTGGCAAACGCCTCCTTAAGTCCGGATGAAGCCAAGTCGGTGTTCAACAACAAGTGTTCACATTGCCATGGCGCCAACGGAGCCTCTCCAGTCCAGGAACGTGATTTACGCAAACTCACCATCCGCTACAAAACCGAGTGGAAAGATGTGGCTTTCACTACCATCACCAAAGGGCGTCCAGACTTAGGCATGCCTGCGTGGAGTGGCATCATTTCCGATGAAGAGATCAAAAGTCTCATTGAGTTCTTGTCTACTGTTCAAAGAAAATAGTTTTATTCAGCCCTTGATTAAAACCACCTCCATCTTGGAGGTGGTTTTTTTTCGCCTAGCGCTTGTGTGAAGGTGTGAGTCCGTTTTGTTCGGCCACAAAATCTGCCAGCATGGGCACAAACATCTGCCCCTCACCCTGCGCTTCCATGGCGGCAAAAGAGTTTTTCACCATGGCTTGAATGGGGGAGAGTGCGCCAATTTCATTGGCCAAGCTTGCCATGTAGCGCATATCTTTGTGGGCATTGCTGATGGTGAACTTGTGGGCATTGCGATCGCCATCGATGGTCCACTTCATGAAGGTATCGTAAAAAGGGCTGCGCATACGGCCTGAACCAATCACTGCATGAAACTGATCTTTGCTCAAACCCGATTTGCGGGCAATAGACAAGGCCTCAGAGAACAAGGCGGCGTAGCCCATGGCCAAAAAGTTGTTCACCAACTTCATGGTGTGACCCAAGCCCACTGGACCCAAATGCACGATGTTGGCTGCCCAGCATTCAATGACGGGTTTCACCTTGGCAAACACAGCGTCGTCCGCTCCCACCATGGCGTCCAAGGTTCCGGCTTCTGCTTCCACGGGTGTTCGCCCTAGCGGTGCATCGATGAAATGCATACCGTGTGCTTGGGCAGCAACAGCTAGTTGCTTGGTAGAAACTGGATTGGATGTTGAGCAATCGATCACGATGAGGCCCTTTTTGCCACTGGCAAAAATACCATGGGGTCCATTCATCAAAGACTCAACTTGAGGTGAACCTGTCACGCAAAGGTGAACCATGTCGCACTGCTGTGCCAGCTCTTTGGCAGAAGTCGCTTCTGTGGCACCCAAGGCTTTCAAGCGCTCTACAGGTTCACGGTTTTTGTTGCCCATGATGACCAAGGGGTAGCCTTTGGTCACCAAGTTTTTAGCCATGCCGGCACCCATGAAACCCACACCGATAAACCCAATCACTGGTTGAGACATATTGAGACTCCTTTTTTAAGACGAAAAAAAAGAGCGGGGTTAGCCGCTCTTTAGAAGGTTTGTCTATCTGAACCACCCAACCGCCATAAGGGGGTTGGGCAGATCAGAGGAAGATTTAAGCTTCTTGGATCGCTTTGCCAGTGATAGGCAGGTTGCGAACACGCTTGCCAGTCAACTTGGCAACAGCGTTGGCCAAAGCTGGCACGATGGTAGCGGTGACAGGCTCACCAATGCCGCCGGGCTTCTCTGAGCTCTTGACCAACACGATATCCACCAAGGGTGATTCGTTGGTACGAACCATGGCGTAGGTGTTGAAGTTGGTTTGCTGAATGACGCCACCTTCGATGGTGATGGCTTGCTTCAGAGCAGTACCCATACCCATGATGACCATGGACTGGATTTGTTGCTCAACGATTGTGGGGTTCACGATGATGCCCATGTCGGCTGCGACAGTGGCTTTGTGAACTTTGACTTCGCCGTCAGCACCTTGGCTGATTTCAGCAACGACTGCAACATAAGTGTCGTAGCCTTCCATGATGGCAACACCTAAGGCGCGACCTTTTGGAGCACCTTTGCTGTAACCAGCCTTGGCAGTTGCCAACTTGAGCACGTTTTGGAAACGGGGCTTGCCTTCCAACATGGACATGCGGTATTCGACAGGGTCTTTGCCAGCAGCCAGAGCCATCTCGTCAACGAAGCTTTCGTTGGCGAAACAGTTCATGTTGTGACTCACACCACGCCAGTAACCGACACGCAAACCTGCGTCATGTATGACGAGGTCGTGCTGTGTGTTGGCGATGTTGTAAGGCGCAACAGCGGCTTCTACCATGAAAGGATCCATGGTGTCTTTTGGCAAGCCGAAAGCACGTTGTGTGATGGACTGTGAAGTGACCTTGAAGTGCAAACCGACAGGCTTGCCGCTGGCATCCAAACCGGCGTGGAGCTGGTTGTAGCCAACAGGACGGTAGAAGTCATGGGTCATGTCGTCTTCACGTGACCAGATCAACTTCACGGGCAATCTGACCGCTTTGGAGATTTGGGCGGCTTGAACCACGAAGTCCAACTCGATACGACGACCGAAGCCACCACCCAAGAAAGTGGTTTCAACGGAAACGTCTTCTGGCTTCATACCCAGAGCTGCAGCAGCAGCGCCTTGAGCGCCTTGCTGGAACTGGCTTCCGCCAATCAACCGAGCTTTACCACCGGTGACATGAGCCGTGAAGTTCATGGGTTCCAGAGGAGAGTGTGATTGCAAAGGTGTGATGTAGGTAGCGCTGAGTTTCTTAGCGGCACCAGCGATAGCACCTGAAGCATCACCTTTGGCAGGCTGGATAGGCAGCACTTTGCCTTTAGCAGCAGCTTCTACGTGGCCGGCCAACATGGAAGCGGTAGACAAAGAAGCGCCAGCACCGTTGTCCCATGTGACTTTCAAAGCTTTGCGAGCTTTGACAGCTTGCCAGTAAGTGGTGGCCACAACAGCAACGCCATCAGGGATTTCAACCACATCAACCACACCAGGCATGGCCTTGGCGGCTGCGCTGTCAACGCTTGCAACTTTACCGCCGATGACGGGGCATTGCTCCAAGCTGGCGTAAACCATGCCGGGCAATTTGACGTCGATACCAAATTCGGCAGTGCCGTTGACTTTGGCGGGTACGTCGGTACGGGGAATGCGCTTGCCAACCACTTGGAAGTCTTTGGCAGCTTTGATGGTGGGTTTTTCAGGAACGGGCTGCTTGGAGGCAGCTTCAGCCATTTGACCGTAGGTGGCTTTCTTGCCGCCGGGGCCAATCAAGGTGCCGTTGACAGCTTTGACTGCACTGGCGGGAACGCCCCACTCAGCAGCAGCTGCGCCAACCAACATTTCGCGGACTTGAGCGCCAGCGATACGCAGTTTTTCGTAGCCTTCACGAACGGATGTGGAACCACCAGTGATCATGGCGCCCAACAAAGCATTGACGTACGCAGCGTTAGGTGCGCCAGCAGCTACCGTGATTTTGGTGACATCGATATTCAACTCTTCAGCGATCAACATAGGCATAGAGGTGTAAACACCTTGGCCCATTTCGGAACGTGCAGAGATAAGAGTGATGGTGTTGTCGTCAGCAATGTGCACCCATGCATTGGGGGTGTGCAATGTGCCAGCGGCCATGGTTTCAGCGACTGTGCCAGGCAACACCACGCCCATGACTAAGCCGGAAGTGGTGACGGTGGTGGTTTTAAGGAAGTCGCGACGATTGGTTTGTGTGCTCATCATGGTTTATTTCCTTTGAATTAGGCTTTGCGCATCATGGATGCAGCATCTTTCACAGCAGCACGGATACGTGTGTAAGTACCGCAACGGCAGATGTTGCCAGCCATGGCGGCATCAATGTCTGCATCGCTGGGATTTTTGTTTTTGCTGAGAAGCGCAGCAGCGCTCATGAGCTGGCCAGATTGGCAGTAGCCGCACTGGGGAACTTGGTGTTTGACCCATGCTTTTTGCAGGGCGTGGCTGCCAGTAGCGCCAAGGCTTTCGACGGTGCTGACTTTTTGGCCAGCAGCGGTACCGATTTGGGTTTGGCAAGAACGAACGGCTTCGCCGTTGACATGCACGGTACATGCGCCGCACAGGCCTGCGCCGCAACCAAATTTGGTTCCGGTCATGCCGAGTTCATCGCGAAGAACCCACAGCAGAGGGGTATCTGCGTCGGAGTTGGAATTAACGGTCTTACCGTTGACTTGAAGTTGAAGGCTCATAAATACTTCCTTGGTTGAGGGATGCGGACAGCAGACATATTACTAATGAATCTTTTCTAATACCCTAGGGGAACCCCTAGTAGGGTCTCTCTAATTCTCGTTTTGAAACAACTTATTTAGCCGGCTGTTTCGATTTTATGCCCATCTATCGTCGCAGGACTTTTTCCCTAGGCGCAACCTTTAGTAGCACCTAAAGTGGTCGATATGTCAATTTTTTGAAAAAGCTCACCATGTTGATAAAAAAATCTTTGCAAAACCCCATGTTTTGCTTGGTGCTGACCAGCACCTTGGCCATTCAAACCCATGCCCAAAACTCCCCAGAGGCAGCCAACAGCCTCAAAGAGGTGCAAGTGGTCAATACCTCGCCCTTGCCGGGCATGGGTATTGAAAAAAACAAACTGCCCTACGACGTGCAAACTTTCAACAGCGCCACACTGCGCCAAGGCAATTCGCTCAACCTCAGCGAATACATGACTGAAAACCTCAATGGCGTGAATGTCAACGACATACAGGGCAGCCCCTATCAGTCGGATGTCACTTACCGAGGCTTTCGTGCATCCGCCACTTTGGGTGCTGCCCAAGGTTTGTCGGTCTACCTCGACGGTGTGCGGATCAACGAAGCTTTTGGCGATGTGGTCAATTGGGATATGTTTCCCGAGGTCGCTTTCGATAACGTCACCTTGGTGCCAGGCTCCAACCCGATTTATGGTTTGAATACCCTGGGTGGGGCGCTGGCATTCACCACCAAATCTGGCTTGACCACCCAAGGCAATGAACTTGGCCTGAGCTTAGG